>NZ_JBIBAK010000002.1:981329-1041526 GCF_042899865.1 Streptomyces sp. NPDC013157
CGCGGGGGGGGTGGGGGCGGTCTTGTTGGGGGACCCACGACCCGGCGCCCCCCCGAAAAAACCCCGGGGGGGGGGGCCCCCCCCCGGGCCCCCCCCCCCGCGACGGCTTCCTGCTTGCGGCTTTACGCGTCCCGCAGATCGGCGACGTACGGCTGGTGGGCCAGCAGGCCGCCGTCCACGCGCAGGGTGTGGCCGGTGATGAAGGCCGACTCGTCGCAGGCGAGGAAGACGACCGCCGCGGCAACGTCCTCCGGGAGGCCCAGGCGCGGGGTGAGGTGATGGCGGAGCATGGCCTCGCGGATGGAGTTGTGGGCCGACCCGGAGCTTGCCGGGGTGACGATGAAGCCCGGTGCGATGGCGTTGCAGCGCACGCCCTGCTTGCCGTACTGGGTGGCGGTGTACTGCGTGAGGTTGATGAGGGCGGCCTTGGACGCGCCGTAGGCGGGGTTGCGGAGGTCGCCCGCGAGGCCGGCGCCGGACGAGGTGTTGATGATCGAGCCGCCGCCGCGGGCGATCATGCTGGGTACGGCGGCCTGGATGGCGACCATGGTGCCGCGGAGGTTGATCCGCATGGTGTCGTCCCAGACCGCCGGGTCGGCCTCCGTGACGGCGAGGTCCCGGCGGGCGGCCAGGTGGGTGGCGGCCGCGTTGTTGTGCAGGACGTCGAGGCCGCCGTACGTCTCGACCGCCACGGCCACCATGGCCCGTACGCTGTCGGCGTCACCGAGGTCGACGAGTACGGCCGTAGCCGATCCTCCGGCGGCGCGGATCTCCTCCGTGACCGACTTGGCGCCGTCGAGGTTCAGATCCGCCACGACCGTGTGGGCGCCCTCGGCCGCGAGGCGGCGGGCGGTGGCGGCACCGATGCCGGAGGCGGCCCCGGTGACGACGGCGATCTTGTCCTGAAGCCGTCCCATGAGCGAACCGCCTTTGCTATTCGGTGAGTTGACTGCCGACGACGGAGACGAACGACACGCATTCGCCCGGTCCGCCGCCCAGGTTGTGGGTGAGCGCGAGGGAACGTCCCTCGGCGAGGGTCTGGACCGTGCGCTCCGGGGGTGCCTCGCCGCGCAGTTGGAGCCAGGCCTCGAACATCATGCGCAGCCCGGAGGCGCCGATGGGGTGGCCGAAGGC
This sequence comes from Streptomyces sp. NPDC013157, assembly GCF_042899865.1. NCBI lineage: Bacteria > Bacillati > Actinomycetota > Actinomycetes > Kitasatosporales > Streptomycetaceae > Streptomyces > Streptomyces sp. NPDC013157. The sequence continues at coordinate 982,464 of NZ_JBIBAK010000002.1, forward strand.
CTTGAGGCCCCCGTCCGGGTTGATTGGCAGTGAGCCGTCCAGGTCGAACGCCCCGCTGGTCACGTCCTTCCAGGCCTGGCCGCGTCCGGCGAAGCCCAGGTCCTCCATCAGCACCAGCTCCGTGGGCGTGAAGCAGTCGTGGACCTCGGCGAGCGCGAGTTCGGTGCGCGGGTCGGTGATGCCGGCCTGCCGGTAGGCCTCCTGGGCGGAGGCGACGACCTCGGGGAAGGTGGTGAAGTCGTAGGCGGGGTCCAGGAGCCCGTCCGCCGGGCCCGCGACGAAGGACAACGCCTTCACGAAGATCGGCTGGTCCGTGTACCGGTAGGCGTCCTCGGCGCGTACGACGATCGCCGCCGCCGAGCCGTCCGAGACGCCCGAGCAGTCGAAGACGCCCAGCATGCCCGCCACGATCGGCGCCGACCGGATGCGCTCCAGCGGGACCTCCTTGCGGAACTGGGCGCGGGGGTTGCGGGCGCCGTTGACGTGGTTCTTCCAGGCGATCCGGGTGATGACGTCCTTCATCTCGTCGTCGTCCAGCCCGTACTTGGCGGCGTAGGCGGGGGCGAGCAGGGAGAAGTTGGCGGGTGCGGTGATCTCGCCGCGGCTGTCGTCGCCCGCGCCGGGGATCGCCGTACCGGACAGGCCGGACATGCCGGAGTCCTTGAGCTTCTCCACGCCGACCGCCATCGCCACGTCGTAGGCGCCACAGGCGACGGCGTAGCAGGCGTTGCGCAGGGCCTCGGAGCCGGTCGCGCACATGTTCTCGACGCGGGTGACGGGCTTGTTGGGCAGATGCAGCGCCCGGCTCAGGGTGAGGCCGGAGACGCCGGACGCCTGGGTGCCGAACCAGAACGCGTCGATGTCGTCGAGGGTGACGCCGGCCGAGGTGACCGCCGCGCCGGCCGCGTCGACGAGGAGATCGTCCGCCGACCTGGTCCAGTGCTCGCCGAACGGCGTGCAGCCCATGCCGACGATCGCGACCCGGTCCCGGATTCCGTGCGAGCTCATTCGGCCGTCCCCTCGTCCGCACCCAGCCGTACCGGCCGGGCCTTCCAGAAGTAGTTGTGGATGCCGGACGCGGTGACGGTGCGCCGGAACGTCATCTCCACCCGGGCGCCGATCACGGCGTCGGCCTCGGTCGCGTCGGTCAGCTGGCAGCGGAACCGGCCGCCGCCGTCGTAGTCGACGACCACGACCAGCATCGGCGGGCTCGGGGTGTGGGCCAGCCGGTCCACGGTGAAGGTGGCGACCGTGCCGCGCACCTGCTCCATCGGCTCCTCGGTCATGGCGTCGACGCTGTGGCAGGAGGCGCACACCCGGTCCGGCGGCAGATGCCGGGTACCGCACTTCTCGCACCGGGAGGCGACGAAGCCGTACTTCCACCCGGCGCGGCGGTGGGCGGGCGGTGCGTAGGGCGGCTCGGGGTCCGGGCGGCGGGGCGGCTCGCGGTCGAGCAGACCGCGCCAGGAGAGATAGGTCGCGTACGGCATCGGGGCGCTGCCCGCGGCGATCTGCGCGGCGACCGGACGGGCGCTGCGGTGGGCGGGGAGTGCGTCGGTGGTGCGCAGCAGCAGGACTCCAGCGCCGTCGCCGAGCACGACGAGCGCGATGAGCTCGCCTGGGCGGGCCCGGTCGAGGACGTCGGCCAGGAGGAGACCCGGTTGGGCGGTGCCCGCGTTACCGATCGAGCCGCCGAGGTCCGCGGTGACGGTTTCGGGCCGTACGCCTGCCGAGCGTCGTATCGACGCGCACGCGCGCGCGTGCAGGCCGGAGACGATGAGATGGTCGATCGCGCCGCGGTCCAGGCCGGCCTGGTCGAGGGCGGCGGTCAGCGCTTTGTCGGCGACGGACACGTAGATCTCCTCGGCGAAGCGTTCCTCCCAGACGCGGGAGGCGGGGGCGCCGGGCAGCCGCCAGCGGTCGAGGAGTTCGTCGCTGACCGTGTCGTGGGCGAGCAGCTCGGCGATGACCGGGGCACCGTTGCGGTGGCCGCCGAAGACGAAGGCCGCCGCGCCGTCGCCGCCCGCGAGCTCTTCGGCACCCCCGGCAAGGCCGGTGCGCAGGTCGGACAGGACCGTCAGGGTCGGCACCGCGGAGCGGGCGGCCGTCACCAGCGCGCCGAGGCCGGAGCGGACCGAGCCCGCCATGTCGAGGGCGAGGACGTGCTCGTCGAGGCCGAGTGCGGCGTGGACGGCGGTCGCGTTCGTCTTGTCGAGGTAGGCGGGGGCGGCGGTGGCGAGGAAGAGCTGGCCGATGCGGGCACGCAGTGCGCCGCGGGCCAGGGCGCCGCGGGCGGCCTCCACGGCCATCGACGTGGTGTCCTCGTCGTAGCCCGCGACCGCGCGGGTGCCGCGTCCCGCCGGTGTGCCGAGGGTGGCGGCGACATCGGCGCGGGCGAGGCGGTGGTACGGCACGTAGGCGCCGTAGGCGATGAGTCCGGCCATGTCAGCGTCCTCCTGGAACGTCGTTTCCGGGCCGTTCGAAGATGGCCGCGAGGCCCTGGCCGCCGCCGAGGCACATGGTCTCCAGGCCGTAGCGGGCCTGGCGGCGGTCGAGTTCGCGCAGCAGGGTGGCGAGGATGCGGCCGCCGGTCGCTCCTACGGGGTGGCCCAGGGAGATGCCGGAGCCGTTGACGTTGAACCGCTGGAAGTCGCTCTCGGTCAGGCCCCATTCGCGGGTGCAGGCGAGCACCTGGGCGGCGAAGGCCTCGTTGAGTTCGATCAGGTCCATGTCTGCGAGCTTGAGTCCGGCTCGGTCGAGTGCCCTGGCGGTGGCGGGGACCGGGCCGATCCCCATCGTCTCCGGGGGGACACCCACGACCGCCCACGAGACCAGGCGGCCCAGCGGGCGCAGGCCGAGTTCGGCGGCGCGTGCGGGGTGGGTGACGACGCAGATCGCGGCGCCGTCGTTCTGCCCGCTGGCGTTGCCCGCGGTCACGGTCGCCTCCGGGTCGTGGCGGCCGAGCACAGGACGAAGACTCGCCAGTTTCTCCAACGAGGAGTCGGGGCGCGGGTGTTCGTCGATGTCGACGACGGTCTCGCCCTTGCGTGTGCGTACGGTCACCGGAACGATCTCGTCGGCAAAACGGCCCTGTCGCTGCGCGGCGACCGCCTTTTCGTGGGACCGCAGGGCCAGTTGGTCCTGCTCCTCGCGGGGGATGCCGTACGCGCGCCGCAGGTTCTCGGCCGTCTCCATCATCCCTCCGGGGACCGGGTGGTTGACGCCTCCCGAGGTGATCCGACCGCGGGCCAGCCGGTCGTGCAGCGTGGTGCCCGCGCCGCGCACACCCCAGCGCACGTCGGTGGTGTAGAACTCGGCCTGGCTCATGGACTCGACGCCACCGGCCAGGACCAGATCGCTCGCACCGGTCTGCACCTGCATCGCGGCGGTGATGATCGCCTGGAGTCCGGAGCCGCAGCGGCGGTCGATCTGCAGGCCCGGGACCTCCACCGGCAGACCGGCGTCCAGGGCCGCGACCCGGCCGATCGCCGGGGCCTCGCCGTTGGGGTAGCACTGGCCCAGGAGTACGTCGTCCACGGCGGCGGGCGGTATGCCGGTGCGCTCCAGCACAGCGCGTACGACCGTGGCCGCCAGCTCGGTCGCCGGTACCCCGCGGAAGACGCCCCCGTAGCCGCCCACGGGCGTACGCACGGGTTCGCAGATCACCGCGTCACGCATCGGTCCTGCCTTTCATCAGAGGATCGGCGCTCACATGTACCGGCCACCGGTCACCTCGACCACGGCTCCGGTCATGTAGCTCGCCATGTCGGAGGCGAGGAAGAGGACGACCTGGGCGACCTCGGCGGGCTCGCCCGCGCGGCCGAGGGGTATCTCGGCGAGCTTGGCGTCCCAGGCGGCCGGGGGCATCGCCTCGGTCATGGCGGTACGGATCAGACCGGGCTGCACGGCGTTGACGCGGACGCCCGCCTTCGCGAGCTCCTTGGCGGACGCCTTGGTGAGGCCGACGAGGCCGGCCTTTGCGGCGCTGTAGTTGGTCTGGCCGAAGTTGCCGACCTTGCCGGCGATGGAGGAGATGTTGACGATGCTGCCGCCCTGCCCGTGGGCGCGCATCGCGGCGGCGGCGTGCCGGGTGCCGTTCCAGGCGCCGGTGAGGTGGACGTCGATGACCGCGCGGAAGTCGGCGACGGGCATCTTGCGCAGGGTCGCGTCCCGGGTGGTCCCGGCGTTGTTGACCATGATGCCGAGCGGACCGAAGGTGTCGGTGCAGTGGGCGACCAGGGCGGCCACCTCGTCCCCGTCGGTGACGTCGCAGCGCAGGGAGCTGGCCCTGACGCCGTTCTTCGCGAGGTGCTCGGCGGCTTCGCGTGCCGCGTACTCGTTGATGTCGCCGAGGACGACGGACGCGCCCTCGCCGCCGAGGGCGCCGGCGATCTCGTAGCCGATGCCCTGTGCGCCGCCGGTGATCACCGCGTTCCGGCCGTCCAGCAGTCCCATGTCCGCCCGCCCTGGCTCGACGCTATTCCTCATAAATAGATAACCTATTATGCTGAAACAATCAATACAGCGATCGGCTGTGCGAGCGGGGCCGGGCGAGGAGAGTACGCAGGTGGACATCAGCTATCCCGCGGAGACCGAGACGTTCCGCGCCGAGGTCAAGGGGTTCCTCGCCGAGGAGCTGCCGCCGCACTGGCGGGGTATCGGCGCGCTAGACGAGGAGGCGGCCTGGGCCTTCGCCCGGGGCTGGCGCCGCCGCCTCGCCGAGCGCGGCTATCTCTCCCTCGCCTGGCCCGAGGAGTACGGCGGCCGGGGCCTGTCCAAGCTCCACCAGGTCGTCCTGATGGAGGAACTGGCCATGGCCGGCGTGCCGTTCGGGCTGCCGCAGGACACCTTCGGCGTGAAGATGCTGGCGAACACGCTGCTGCGGTGGGGCACGGCTGCACAGAAGAGCCACTTCCTCCCCCGCATCCTCAGCGGCGAGGACACCTGGTGCCAGGGGTACTCGGAGCCGGACGCGGGCTCAGACCTGGCATCCCTGAAGACCCGCGCCGTACGGGACGGGGAGGAGTGGGTGATCGACGGCCAGAAGGTGTGGACGTCCGGCGCCCACCACAGCGACTGGATCTTCGTCCTGGCCCGCACGAACCGCGACGCGTCCAGGCACCGCGGCATCTCCTTCCTCCTCGTGCCGCTGGAACAGCCCGGCGTCGAGGTCCGCCCGTTCCGGATGATGAGCGGCCAGCTCCACTTCAACGAGGTCTTCTTCACCGGCGCCCGCACCCGCGCCGATCTCGTGGTCGGCGGCGTCGACAACGGCTGGACGGTCGCCCAGAGCCTGCTCGGCGTGGAGCGCGGGGAGGAGGCGGCCACCAACCCCATCCTGTTCCGGGCCGAGGTCGAGCGCCTCGTCGACCTCGCCCGGCAGTACGGCAAGGACCAGGACCCGGTGATCCGGCAGCGCATCGCCTGGTGCTGGTCCAAGGTGGAGATCATGCGCTACCTCGGCTACCGCACCCTCACCGGCTGGCTCAAGGGCGCCGAGCCCGGCCCCGAGACGTCGATCGCCAAGCTGTACTGGAGCGAGTACCACACCGAGGTGACCGACCTGGCGATGGACATCATGGGCCTGCACGGCCAGGTCCCGGCCGGCCGGCCGCCCCTGCGCACCTACCGCGCCGACGACCCCGGCGCCGCGAACTCCTCGGCGTCCTGGTCGACGACCTACCTGATCGCCCGCTCGGGCACGATCTACGCGGGGACGTCCCAGGTGCAGCGGAACATCCTCGCGGAGAAGGTGCTGGGGCTGCCGCGCGAGCCGCGGGGCACCGACTCCTAGTGCCTCTGCAGGCCTGTCGGGGCTAAGGCCGGTCGAAGGTCCCGAGCTCGGGGACCGGGCGCGGGCCCGGCCCCGGGATCCAGCCCGCGTCGAGTTTGCGCAGGCCCACGCCGTCCGGCGCCCAGATGTGGCAGCTGTTCAGGACCCAGGCGGTGGCGCGCGGGTCGTGGGAACGCGGGCCGGCCGCGCGGTTGCGGGCCGAGATCGCCGACTGGACCACGGCCGGGCCGAGCGCGCGGGCCAGTTCGTACAGGTGGGTGCAGCCGGACACGCCACGGAACCGGTCCTGGACGGCCCGGTTGTAGCCGGCGGCGACACCGAGCCCCACCAGGCCGTCGAACGCCGGCGCGATCAGCGGGCACTCGGCGTGCGGGAAGTCCTTCATGCCCGCCTCGGCGGCCACGATCACCATGTCCGCGAGCCGCACCCGCACCGCCAGCACCATGCGGTGCACGACTCCGCCCGGCGGCTCCTCCCAGGGCCGCTCGTCGCGCAGTTCCGCCTCGACCGAGATCTCGCCGCCGCCCTCGTCATAGGCGGTGACGGTGATCGTACGGCGGTGCAGCGGGAGTTCGGCACGGGTCATGACGCGGTCTCCTCCAGCTCCGTCCCCAGCGCGGGGAAGGCCGGCTGCCTGCGTTCGATGAAGCTGCGCACGCCCTCGCGGTAGTCCGGGGCGCGCTTCGCCGTGGCCAGCAGGGCGGCCGCGCGGTCTCGGCTGCCGGTGAAGGTCCTCGCCTGGTCGTCGGCGAGCTGCCGCTTGATGAGGGACATCGCGTACGGGCTTGCGGTGCGGGCCAGTTCGGTCGCGTACGCGAGCGCCGCCGGGAGGAGTTCCGGCGGCTCGGCCAGGCGGTTGACCAGGCCCATCGCGAGGGCTTCCGTGCCGGTGACGCGACGCGACGACAGGAGCAGGTCGGTGGCGTTGCCGTAGCCGACCAGGCGGGGCAGGAGCCAGGAGACGCCGTCCTCGGCCACCAGACCGCGCGCGCTGAACGCGGCGGCGAACTTGGCGCCCGGTACGGCGAAGCGGATGTCGCACATCAGCGCCTGGTTGAACCCGATGCCGGCGCAGGCACCGTTGACGGCGGCCACGACGGGCTTCGGGAAGGACATCGGGCGGGTGCGCGGGGGCAGCCGGTCCGTGGGCCACGGCCGGGCACCCGACGAGGCGCCGTCCAGCACGCTCATGTCCATCCCCGGGCAGAAGCTCCGGCCCGCGCCGGTGAGCACCACGACCCGGACCCGCGGATCGGCCTCCGCCCGGTCGAACAGCTCGTTGTAGAGCAGCTCCATCTCCAGTGTCCACGCGTTGTGCCGCTCGGGCCGGTTCAGGGTGAGCAGCATGACCCCGTCGTCGGTGAGTTCGGTGAGGATCACCGGGGCCGGGTTCTCGGTCATCGAGGTCACTCCCACGGGTCCGTCGGGACTGGATTTATAGATAGATGAATCATCTATATACCAGGGAAGGCGGTGGGCACCAGATCAGGCTCCGCCGCCTTCGCGCCAAAGTAAGATCACGCATCCCTTGACCTGGTACGCTCGATGCACTAAGACGATTCATTTTGCTATATGAGGAGCCCACCGTGGCCGAGGCAGCCCGCGCAAGCGAAACGGCAACCGTGCCCGCCCCCTCCCGCAGCCGCGTCGGACGCCAGGTGCGGGTACCGAAGACCGCCGAGCTCGTGGCCGCGCATCTGCGCCGCCAGATCGTACGGGGTGAGCTGATGCCCGGCGACGCACTGCCGCCGGAGTCGGGGCTGATGGAGCAGTTCGGCATCTCGCGGCCGACGCTGCGTGAGGCGTTCCGGGTGCTGGAGTCGGAGTCGCTGATCACGGTGCGCCGTGGCGCCCACGGCGGCGCCCGGGTGAGCGCACCCGACGCGGACGTCGCCGCCCGCTACGCCGGGCTGATCCTGGAGTACCGCGGCGCCACACTGGGCGACATCTACCGCGCGGCGGCCCTCATCGAGCCGCCCTGCGCCCGCCAGCTCGCCGCCAAGCACACGGCGGACGACATCCAGCGGCTGCGGAACGCGGTGGCGACCGAGAAGGCCGCCCTGGACGACCCGCTCACCCTGGTCGAAGCACAGGACGCCTTCCACGCCCTGCTGGTCGAGCTCACCGGCAACCAGACCCTGATCCTGCTGTGCGGCATGCTGCGCAACATCATCGACCGGGCCAACGCCTCGTACACCGCCGCCGCCACCGACGCCGAGGCCCAGAGGGCGCAGGCCCTCAAGGGACACCGGGCGCATGTGCGGCTCGTCGGGCTGATCGAGACCGGCAAGGCGGACGAGGCCGAGAAGCTGTGGCAGCGGCACATCTCCAGCGCCGACGACGTGGTGAACGCGGCCGGACCCAAGACGGTGCTGGAACTCATCGACTGACCGCCCGGACCCGCCCGCAGACCGCCTCCCGGACCGACCCCGCCAGCAGACCCCTTGCGCTCGATAAACAGTTAGATAATTATAGGAGGCGTACTGAATAGCTCAGGGGTCCGGAGGCGACGGCCATGGCCGAACAGCGCAAGCGCATCTTCGACTGCGACCAGCACATGTACGAGGAGCGGGACTCCTTCACCCGCTACCTTCCCAAGGAGTTCCTCGGTGCAGCGGTCGCGCCGGTGACCCTGCCGGACGGGCGGGAGGTGATCCTCGCCGGGGACCGGATCGTGGTCTGTCTGGAGCCGGAGTTCGGGCAGGTCTACCGTCCCGGTTCACTCAAGGAGATGCTCAAGGCGATGGCCTCGGGCAACCCCGAGGAGACCTACCAGTTCGAGCCGATGCACGAGTCGTACCAGAACCGCGAGGCCAGACTACGGGTCATGGACGAGCAGGGCCTGGACCAGACGATCATGTATCCCGGCGGCTGGGCACTCGTCGCCGAGGAGTACGTCAAGGGCGTCGAGCCGCTCTACGCCAACTACCACTCGTTCAATCGGTACATGAACGAGGTGTGGGGCTTCGACCACCAGGGCCGCATCTACGCCCCCGCCCTGCTCTCCCTGCGCGACCTCCCCAGTGCGGTCAAAGAGCTGGAGTACGTCCTGAACCAGGGCGCCCGCTTCATCCTCCTGCCCACCGGACCGGTCTACGGCCGCTCCCCCGGCGACCCGTACTTCGACCCGTTCTGGAAGCTGGTCAACGAGGCCAAGGCAAGCGTCTGCTACCACATCAGCGAGTTCTACTACAACTCGCAGGTGGCGCCCGCCTGGGGCTACGACCCCCACCCCATCCACTTCCGGATGTCGGCCTGGCAGTGGCAGAACACCTACGGCCAGCGGCCCATCGAGGAGACTCTCTCCGCGCTGATCTTCGACAACCTCTTCGGCCGCTTCCCCGACATCAACGTCCTGGTCTCCGAGTTCGGCGCCGAGTGGGTCCCGCACTTCGTCCGCCACATGGACAAGAGCCGGGGCATGGGCCGCAACGGCCCATGGATCGGCGGGCAGTTGGACGAACGGCCCAGCCAGATCTTCCGCAAGCACATGCGCGTGGTGCCCTACCCGGAGGACGACACCGTGGCCCTCGTCAAGCGGCTCGGCTACCACGAGTCCATCGTCATGGGCTCCGACTTCCCGCACGCGGAGGGCCTGGCCGGCCCGGCCGACTTCCGCAAGCTCATCTCGGAGCTGGACGAGTCCGTCCAGGACGACATCATGTACAACAACGCCCAGCAGCTGATCAACCGTTGATCAACCGCTGAGCGTTCGCAGCCTCCGCCTGGCGGCGGGCCCGGTCAGCCGACCAGGCCCGCCGCCAGGTTCGCGATGTCGGCGAGCAGCGCCGTCCCACGCGGGGAGTGGTCGTAGCCGGCGAGCGGGTAACCGTTGCTCAGGCAGGCGAAGGACAGCCCCGACTCCGGGTCCATGAAACCCAGTTGGTAGGCAGCGCCCGCACTGCCGAAGAGCGCGGGCGAGCCGGTCGACGGCAGGTTGCTCCCCGCGTCCGGGCCGGCCACCGTCACGAACAGCCCCATGCTGGTGCGCCGGGCGCCGCCACCGCCGTAGATCCGCTCCCCGTACGGATGGTCGGTGAGGCGGATGCGGGTGCCCTCCGCGACCGCGTTCGGCTGCCACAGGCCCGAGTGTTCCAGCGCCTGGAAGTACAGCGCGACGTCGGCGGCGGTGGCGACCAGGGCGTGGCTGGGCTCGCCGGCCGCCAGGACCCTCGGATCGGACAGGTACCACGGTCCCCACGGGTCGGGTTCCTGCTCCTCGCTGGTGCGGTCGGTGGCGAGCATCGGGGCGACGCTGCCCCGCTGCCGGTCCACCGGCACCCCGAGTTCGATCGACGACAGGCCCAGTGGCCGTACGACCTTCTCGCGCAGGTAGTCGGCGAAGGCCAGGCCCGTGCGCCGTTCGACGATCTCGGCGATCAGCCAGGCGGCCGAGGTGAGGTGGAACTGGAAGCGGCTGCCGGGCGGGTAGTCCAGGCGCCAGCGGCCGAAGGCGGCGAGGCGCTGTGCGCGGTCCAGCGTCTTGGGGTGGCCGAGGGGCGCGAAGGGGAAACCGGCGGTGTGCGTGAGCACCTGCTCGACGGTCACCCCCTCCTTCCCGTTCGGCGCGAACTCCGGGATGATCGCGGCCACTCGCTCGCTCACGTCCAGGAGACCCTCGCCGAGCAGCTTCCACACCACGCCGGCGACGACCGACCGGCCGACGGACTGCAGGACGTACCGGGTGTCGGCGTCGGCGTCGCCGTACGTCTCGGAGGCCACCAGTCGGCCTCGGTGGGCGACGGCGACCTGCGCGGACGGCAGGGGGCCGTGGTCGACCTCCTGTCTGATCCGGCTCAGGAGGGCGTCCAGTCGCTGTGGGTCCACGAGTTCAGGCACTGGCTTCTCCTTCGTACGGCTCGCGCAGCCGACGGCGTACGACCTTGCCGTTCGCGTTGCGGGGCAGGTCGGTCACGAACCACCAGCGGACCGGCACCTTGAACCCGGACAGCTGGGCGCGGGCGTACGCCCTGAGCCGGGCCGGGTCCGGCGGGGTGGCGGAGTCGGACGGTACGACGAAGGCGACGACGGTCTGGCCGAGTCGCTCGTCGGGGACGCCGGTGACGGCCACGTCCGCCACGTCGGGGTGGGCGGCGAGGAGCGTCTCGACCTCCAGGGGGTGGACGTTCTCACCGCCCCGGATGATCATGTCGCTGCCCCGGCCGTACAGGTAGACGTAGCCGTCCGCGGCCACCCGGCCCAGGTCGCCGCTGCGCAGCCAGCCTTCGGCGTCGATCCGGAAGAAATGGTCCGCGCGGGCGTGGATCTCACCGATGCCGTCCGGGCCGGAGGCGTGGACCCCGACCTCGACCCCGGGAGCGGCCCGCCCGACGGATCGCAGCAGCTCGGTGCGTCCGGCGACGGCCTCCCGATGGTCCTCGGGGGTGAGTACGCTGATGGGCGAACCCTCCGTCTGCCCGAACATGTTGAGCATACGGACGCCGGGCATCGCCTCGTACGTCCGGCGCAGGGTGCCGGGGCGGACGGGCGCACCGCCGTACTGGAGGGTGCGCAGGGTGCCGTGGCGTGCCTCGCCCGCCGCCAGCAGTGTCTCCAGCATCGCCGGGACCATGCTGGTGTGTGTGATGCCGAGGTCCCGCAGCATGGTCCAGCCCTCGACGGTGAAGCGGGGCAGGCCGGTGATCAGCGCGCCGGCGGCGAGGGCGACGGCTATGTTGCCGAGGCCCGCGATGTGGTGGAAGGGCGCGCTGCCGCCGTAGAAGCTGTCGGGGTCGAGCGCGCAGAGTCGTCCGTTGACGCGGGCGCGGGCGGCGAGCCGCCGCTGGGTCATGGGGACGGGCTTGGGCAGGCCTGTCGTCCCCGAGGTGTGGAGGACCGCGGCGAGGTCGTCGGGTCCGGCGCTCAGTCCCCGTGCCGTGGGGTGGAGTTCGGGCAGGACGGCGAGCCGCCGTCCGGAAAGTGCGGCGACCTGTGCGCCGAGGACGGCGAACTCGGGCTGTGCCAACAGCACTTGGGACCGGGTGCCGTTGACCACCGCCGCGAGCTCGTGCGGGGTCATGCGGACGCCGAGTGGGGCGAGCGGGTGGCCGGAACCGGCGCCGCCGATCACCAGTGCGAGGGCGGCCGCGGACGTGGCGACCAGCGCCGGGACGGGGACGCCGGGTTCGAGATCGAGCGAGTCGAGCCAGTCGGCCGCGCCGCACGCCCGGTCGAGGAGTTCGTGTCCGGTCCAGGTCAGGTCGCCGAACCGGACGGCGGGACGGCCGTGGTCGTAAGCGCGGCTCGTCAGGGCGGTCCAGGTCGCCGCCGTCGCCGCGACCGGGGCGGGCCGCGGTGAGGCCACCGGCGCGGCGCCCACCACGCCCACTGCGCCCACTGCGCCCACTGCGCCCACCGGCGCGGTCTCCGTCGCGGCGACCTGCGCGGTCTCCGGCCCCGCCTCCGCCATGGTCCCCGGCACCGACTCCGCTGCGCTGTCCACCGGTTCAGGGCTCCAGGAAGGCCGCCGCCGTGCCGGTGACCACCTCGACGCCATTCTGGTTGACGGTCCGCAGGGAGAAGTGGGCGACCGGGCCGTCCACCGTGTCCTCGATCGACTCGACGGTGGCCGTGGCGGTCAGGGTGTCGCCCGGCCAGACCTGGGCCTTGAAGCGCACGCCGTACCGCAGCAGCGACTCGACGCCGACCCAGTCGGTCAGGACCCGGCCGGTCATGCCCATCGTCAGCATGCCGTGGGCGAACACCCCGGGGTATCCGGCGGCCTCGACGGCGAACCGCTCGTCGGTGTGGAGGGGGTTGAAGTCGCCGGAGGCGCCCGCGTACTGCACGATCCGGGTCCGCTTCAGGTCGTCGACCAGGACGTTCTCGTGGGTCTCGCCTACCTTGACGTCGTTCGCGCTCAGGCTCATCGGGCGTCCTTCGGGGTCGCGGGGCCCTCGGGCACGACGGCCACGGTGCGGGCGCTGACGATGGGTTCCCCGTCGGCGTCCCGGTACTCGGTGATGCGCTCGCTGAACAGGAGGCGGCCGCTGCGGCCCTGCTTCTCCCAGCTGCGGCCGGGGACGGTGTGCGGGTAGAGGGTCTCGCCGGCGCGTACCGGGCGGTGGTACTCGAAGTGCTGCTCGGCGTGCAGGCCGCCGCCGCCCTCGGCCACCGCCCCGGGACCGCCGCCGGACCCGAACCACTCCGCGTCCGGCTTCGGGCGCAGGTGGTACTCGGGGTCGTAGTGGGCGCTCGCCATGGTGAAGGTGGGCGGGGCGAGCGCGATCTCACCCTGGTACGCGGGGTTCTCGTCGCCGATGGCGCGGGCGAACATCATGATGTGCCCGGCCTCCACGCGGAAGGGTTGCCCTGTCATCGTCGTGCTCCTCGGTCGCAACAGCGGGTCGGTACGGCAGGTCAGTACGGCAGGTCAGTACGGCAGGAACGCGTCGCGGGTGGCCTCGTCCGGGTCGAAGTCCGCCGGCAGGCCCTCGAACTTCGGCTCCCGCTTCTCCATGAAGCTCGCCACACCCTCCCGGAAGTCCGGGGAGCCCGCGAAGAACTCCATGGCGGAGTAGGAGCGGGCGAGGGCGTCGGTGAAGGTGCGGTCCAGGTCGCCGTAGACCTGGTGGCGTACGACGGCCATGGCGCGCGGGGAGCAGTTGCGGGCGATGTCGCGGGCGTAGGCGCGGGCGGCGTCGAGCAGGTCCGCGGGTTCGACGACGCGGCTGACGAGGCCGAGTCCCTTGGCCTCGTCGGCGTCGAAGACACGGCCGGACAGCAGCAGGTCGAGCGCGTTCTCCAGGCCGATCACGCGCGGTAGGACATAAGGCAGGTTGTACTCGCCTGCCAGGCCGCGACGGGTGAAGGCGGTGGTGAAGCGGGCGCCGCGGGCGGCGAAGCGGACGTCGCAGACGAGGGCCTGGACCAGGCCGATGCCGGCGCAGGCGCCGTTGACGGCGGCGATCAGCGGCTTCGGCATGCTGCGCCGGCTGTACATCGGCACGCGCGCGTGGAGGTTGAGGGACTGGCCGGGCTGGGCGTTCTGTTCCAGCCGCTGGACGTCCATCCCGGGGCAGAAGGCCCGGCCGGCGCCCGTGATGATCACGACGCGGACGGCGGGGTCGGCCGCGGCCTGGTCGAGGAGTGCGAAGAACCGGCGCTCCATGGGGATGCTCCAGGCGTTCTTGCGCTCCGGACGGTTGAGGGTGACGGTGGCGACGCCGTCCTCGTCGACCTCGTACAGCACCAGGTCGGGCCCGGCGGGCTCCTCGGTCATCGGGTCACTCCTCGGTCAGCGGTTCGACGGGGTCGAGGGGGTCCAGGGGGTCTATCGGGTCGCCGATGCCCGGGCGCTCCCCGGAGATGGTCACCACCACCTGCCCCCGAGCGCAGACACGTCCGTCGGCCATCACGTCGACGTCGGCGAAGTGCAGCCTGCGGCCGCGCCGGACGCACCGCGCAACGGCGACGGCCTCCCGGCCCCGGGCGGGGGCGAGGTACTGCACCGAGATCGACACGGTGCTGAGCAGACTCCCCTTCGTGAAGTCATGCCCGGCGATCACCGATCCGGCGCCGGCGGTGTCGATGAGCGCCGAGATCACACCGCCGTGGAAGACGCCTTCGTGGGCGGAGAGCGGTTCGGCGTAGGGGAGCACGATCTCCACCCCGTCCGGGTCCCAGCGTGTCACGCGGAGCCGGCAGAGGCGGTTGAAGGCGACCCCGCGCTCCCAGCGTGCCCGGAACCACTCGCGGCGTTCCCGCTGTTCCAGGTCGGTGAGGGTCCTCGCCGCGACGGTCATCAGCACGCCCTCCGGTCTCGGCCGACCGGCCGATCCATATAGTTACATGAATTGGATAGTTGAAGCAATCACACGGGATCCGATCCGGGCTCCAGATGTATTATTTATATAACTCATTCATGGCTCGCGAACAGAGGGAGACCCCGATGCCGTCGACCGCCCTGGCCGGGATCCGCATCCTCGATCTGTCCCGCATCCTCGCCGCGCCGCTCGCCACCCAGATGCTGGCCGACCTCGGCGCCGAGGTGATCAAGGTGGAGCGGCCCGGTGCGGGCGACGACTCACGGACGTACGGACCGCCCTTCGCGCCCGGCCCGGAGGGTGCGGACCGGACGGACACCGCCGCCTTCTATCTCTCCTGCAACCGCAACAAGCGGTCGGTCACCGTCAACCACGCCACCACCGAGGGACAGGAGCTGATCCGCGCCCTCGCCGCCCGGTCGGACGTCCTGGTCGAGAACTTCCGCGCCGGGACGCTGGCGAAGTACGGCCTCGGCCACGAGAGCCTGCGGCAGCTCGACCCGAGGCTGGTGTATCTGTCGGTGACCGGCTTCGGCCAGACCGGCCCGTACGCCGGACGGCCGGGCTACGACGGCATCTTCCAGGCCATGTCCGGGATGATGAGTGTCTCCGGACACCCCGAGGAGCCGATGAAGGTCGGCGTCAGCATGGTCGACATCCTCACGGGCCTGTACGCCGCCACGGCCGTCCTCGCGGCGCTCCGGCACCGGGACGTCACCGGGGAGGGCCAGTTCATCGACCTCTCCCTGCTGGACTGCGGGCTGGCCTCGCTCTCCCACTTCGCGATGAACTACCTGGTCTCCGGAGAGGTTCCGCGACGGCGGGGCAACGGCGGCTACGGCGGGATCCCCTCCCAGGCGTTCCAGTGCGCGGACAAGCCGCTCTTCCTCGTCGCCGGCAACGACAAGCAGTTCGCCGCGTTCTGCGCCGCCGCCGACCGTACCGACCTGCTCCAGGACCCCCGGTTCGCCACGACCTCCGCCAGGATCACCCACCGCGAGGAGATCCTGCCGGTGCTCGCGGCTGTCCTGCGCACCCGCACCCGGGACGCATGGCTGGCCGTACTCGACGAACACGACGTCCCGGCCGGCCCGTTCAACGAGATGCCCGAGGTCTTCGCCGACCCGCAGATACGGCACCGGGAGATGCTGGTCGAGATCGAGGACCGGGCGTCCGGACGCCCGCTGCCGCTGCTCGCCAATCCGATCAGGTTCGCGGCGACTCCGGTCGAGGGCTACGCCCCGCCCCCGACGCTGGGGGAGCACACGGCCGAAGTCCTCGCGGAGCTCGCCGGAGTGACGGAGGACCAGCTCGCGGGGCTGCGGGCGCGGGGCGTGGTGTGATGCGTGACGCCTGAGGCGGGACGCGTGCCACGGCGTTGTCTGACGTGTGATGCGTGACATATCACATATCACATGTCACGCGTGACGTGCTAGCCGATCAGCGTCCGGCCGCCCTCCAGCATCAGCGTCGCACCGGTCAGATAGGCCATGTCGTCGCTGACGAGGGCGGCCACCGCCCGGCCGATGTCCGACTCCGGGTCGCCCATACGCCCCAACGGGATGCCGGCCAGCACCCGTTCGGCCTGTTCCGGGTGGTCCGCGAAGTACGTCTCCGCCGCCGGGCTCAGGGCGGCCGGGCAGACCACGTTCACCCGGATCCCGTACGCGCCCCACTCCCGCGCGGCCACCCGGGTCAGTCCCCGGATCGCCTCCTTGGCCATCGCGTACGCGGCGAAGCCCACCTCGCCCCGCACCGCCGCCGAGGAACCGAGGTTCACCACGCTCCCCCGGCTCGCCCTCAGGTGGGGCAGCGCGGACCGCATCGCGTGGAAGACGGCCAACGGACCGCTCCGGTAAGCCAGTTCGACATCCTCGTACGACGTCTGCTCCAGCCGCCGCTGCACGGACGTCTGCGCGTTGTTGACGAGCACGTCGAGGCCGCCGAACTGCCGTACCGTCTCGGCGACCATGCGGTCGACGTCGTCCCGTTCACCGACGTCCCCGACCAGGGTGGACACCCGGCCGCCGCGCCCGGCGATCTCCGCCGCCGTGTCCTTCAGGGTGCGCTCGGTGCGGCCGGTGAGCATCACCGCCGCGCCCTCGGTGGCCAGCGCGAGCGCGATTCCCCGCCCCACCCCCTGGCCGGCTCCGGTGACCAGCGCCGCCCTGCCCGCAAGCCGTGTCATCACGTCTCCTTCCGGTCCTTCCAGAAGTCCGCCCAGGAGGGGAAGGCGTCGGGCAGCGCCGGGCGGCCCGCGCCCTCCCAGCCCTCGAAGCCCACCGCCTGCGGACGCTCGGTCACATCGGCCGCGTACCAGTGCTGCTCGCGGCGCCGGGAGAAGTACCACTCGCCGTCCACGCGCACGTAGTCGTCGAGGTAGCGGATGGCCATCACGATCCACCGCTCCCCCACCTCGTGCTCGGCCCGGCAGCAGACGGAGCCGGTGGCGGTGTCGGGGCCGGTGAACTCGATGCGGTGGCCGCAGAGTTGGTGCACCGAGCGATGGAAGCCGCGGACCAGCGGCTCGATGTACGCGCGCAGCGCCTCCCGGCCACGGCCGTGGCGCCCCATGTCCACGTCCGGCCGGAAGCAGCCCACCCAGGCGTCGAGGTCGCGGGCGTCCACGGCGAGGGCGTACCGGACGGGCAGTTGCTGGATGGCGAGGTGCGACTCGATGCGGTCGATGCGGTCCTCGATCGCCGTCATGACCGGGGCTCCTTGGGCAGACCGAGGAGTTGCTCCCCGATGATGTTGCGCTGGATCTCGCTCGAACCGCCGTAGATCGTCTCCGCGAGGGAGAGCAGGAAGGAGCGCTGCCGGGTGTCCAGGCCGTAGTCCTCGCCGACGATCTGGCCGGCGGGGCCCGCCAGCTCCATGGCCAGGTGGCCGAGTCGCTGGTGGCGTGTAGAGGCGTAGAGCTTGGCCGTGGTGGCCTGGGCGCCGGGGGTGCGGCCCGCGGTCAGTTCGGCGAGGGTGCGCAGGTTGGTGGTGCGCATGATGCGTACGGAGATCCAGGCGTCGACGATCCGGTGACGAAGCATGGGGTCGTCGAGGGCGCCGCGTTCCCGGGCCAGCTCGATCAGTGCCTCGGCCTCCCGTTCGAAGGTGAGCTGCTGGGGCAGCAGGGTGGTGCCGCGTTCGATGCCGAGGGTGGCCATGGCCGTGCGCCAGCCCTGGCCTACTTCGCCGACGACCATGTCGGCGCCGGTGCGCGCGTCGGAGAGGAAGACCTCGGCGAACTCGTCCTGGCCGGCGAGGTTGCGGATGGGGCGGATGTCCACGCCGGGCTGGTCGGCGGGGAGCAGCAGCATGGTCAGGCCCTTGTGCCGCTGGGAGTCCGGGTCGGTGCGGGTGAGGAGGTAGAGCCAGTCGGCGTGGATGCCGAAGGACGTCCACACCTTCTGGCCGTTGACCACCCATGCGTCGCCGTCGCGTTCGGCCCGGGTACGGACCGACGCCAGGTCGGAGCCGGCGCCGGGTTCGCTGAAGCCCTGGCCCCAGAGTTCCTCGACGGCGAGGATCGGCGGCAGGAAGCGCTTCTTCTGCTCCTCGCCGCCCATTTTCAGGAGCATCGGGCCGAGCAGGTCGAGGGCGTTGCCGGTGGCGCGGTAGGGGGCGTTCGCGCGGGCGTACTCGTACTCGAAGACGATCTCCTCAAGCAGGCCGAGTCCGCGTCCCCCGTACTCCCTGGGCCAGCCGACTCCGAGCCAGTTCCCGGCGGACAGTTCGCGGTCCCAGGCGAGGCGGACCTCCCAGGCCGCGCCGTCGGTGGGCCCGCCCACGCCCCGGTGCTCGGCGAACTCCCCCACGAGGTGGTCCGCCAGCCAGTCCCGCAGTCCGTCGCGGAAGTCGCGTACCGCGGGCCCGAAGTCCAGTTCCATGTCTGCCACTCCTTGGTCTCAGATGCCGAGCCGGGCGGCGAGCAGTTCCCGGTGGTACGACGGCGGGCCGAGCAGCGCCTCGGAGCTCTTGGCTCGCTTGAAGTACAGGTGGGCGTGGTGCTCCCAGGTGAAGCCGATGCCGCCGTGGACCTGGATGGTGTCGCCGGCGACCCGGGTGAACGTCTCCGCGCAGAAGGTCTGGGCGAGGGCGGCCGCGACAGCGATGTCGCTCTCGTCGCCCGCGTCCAGGGCCCAGAGTCCGGCGTAGGCGGCCGAGCGGGCGGACTCGATCTCGACGAGCATGTCGGCGCACTTGTGCTTGATCCCCTGGAAGGAGCCGATCGGCCGTCCGTACTGCACCCGGATGCGGGCGTAGTCGACGGCGGCGTCCAGGGCGGCGGCCGCTCCCCCGACCTGTTCGGCGCCGAGCAGGATCGAGGCGGTGGCGAGGGTGCGTTCGAGGACTGGCCATGCGGTGCCCTCGGTGCCGAGCAGGCGGGCGGGGGTGTCGGTGAACTCCAGCCGAGCCTGTTTCCGGGTCTGGTCGAGGGTGGGGAGGGGGGCGCGGGCGAGGCCCGGTGCGCCGGCGTCGACCGCGAAGAGGCTGATGCCGGCGGGGGTGCGGGCGGCGACCAGAAGCAGGTCGGCGAGGTGGCCGTCGGGCACGTAGGTCTTCGTGCCGGTCAGGTGCCAGGCGCCGCCCGTCTCGTGTGCGGTGAGCCGGATGCCCTTCTCGTCCCAGCGGCCGTGGTCCTCGGTGAGGGCCAGCGCGGCCACTGTCCCGCCGGAGGCGATGCCCGGCAGCAGGTCGTGCCGGGCCTGCTCGTCGGAGCAGCGCAGCAGGGCCTCGGCGGCCAGGGCGACGGTGGCGAAGTACGGCCCGCACAGCAGCGCACGGCCGGTCTCCTCGAAGACGATGCCGAGGTCGACGTAGCCGAAGCCGGAGCCGCCGTACTCCTCGGGGACGGCGAGCCCCTGGAGGCCCAGCTCTGTGGCCATCCGCCGCCACAGGGCCGGGTCGTAGCCCTTTGTGTCGGCGGCCAGGCGCCGTACGTCCGCCTCGGAGGAGTGCCGGGCGAGGAAGGAGCGCACGACCCTGCGCAGTTCGTCCTGCTCCTCGCTGAAGGTGAGATCCATGCCGAGCTTCCCGTCCTCGGTGTTGCCCGCTCACGATACAGTTAGATAATTATAGTATCCACACTGAATACACCAGGAGTGCGATGTGTCCGATCCCTACGCCCCGTTCACGAGCCTGACCTTCGAGCGACCCGCGCCCGGCGTGCTGCGGATCGTGCTCGACGCCCCCAGCCTCAACGCCGTCGACCCGCGGATGCACGGTGAACTCGCCGACATCTGGCCGGTCGTGGACCGTGACGAGCAGACCCGCGCGGTGCTGGTCCAGGGCGCCGGCAAGGCGTTCTCGGCGGGCGGGACCTTCGACTCCATCGAGGCCATGACCGAGGACTACGCGGTCCGGGCCCGGGTGATGCGCGAGGCGCGGGAGATGGTGTACGGGGTGATCAACTGCTCCAAGCCGGTGGTCTCCGCGATCCACGGACCGGCCGTCGGGGCGGGGCTGGTCATCGGCATGCTGGCGGACATCTCCATCGCCGCCCGCACGGCGAAGATCGTCGACGGGCACACTCGTCTCGGGGTCGCGGCCGGAGACCACGCGGCGATCTGCTGGCCGCTGCTGTGCGGCATGGCGAAGGCCAAGTACTACCTGCTGACCTGTGAGGCGCTCACCGGCGAGGAGGCCGAGCGGATCGGGCTCGTGTCGAAGTGCGTGGACGACGGGGACGTGCACGCGGAGGGGTTGCGGGTGGCGACCGCGCTGGCCGCCGGGCCGGCCAGCGCCATCAGCTGGACCAAGCGGTCCCTCAACCACTGGTACCGCACCGCCCAGCCGCTCTTCGAGGCCTCGCTCGGCCTGGAGTTCTTCGGGTTCGCGGGACACGAGGTCGCCGAGGGCCTGGCCGCCCGCCGCGGCAAGCGCGCCCCGGACTTCGAGGGCGTGGGCGAGAAGCACCCGCTCGATCTGTGAACCCACCAGGCGCCGTAGAGAGGACCGAACGATGAACGCACCGGACGTCACGGTCGAAGTAGCCCCGCTGGTACGGGGGTTGACGTATGAGGAGATGCCGGTCGGGCAGGTGTTCCGGACTGCCCGACGCACTGTCACCGAGACCGACCTGGTCAACTTCGTCACCTGGGGCGGCTTCACCGAGCCGCTCTTCTGGGACGCCACGCACGCCGCGGAGGGCGGGTACACCGGGCGGCTGGTCCCCGGTGGCCTGACGTACTGCCTCGCCGAGGGACTCGTCCTGCAGACGAACGTGCTGCACGGCACCGGCCTCGCGTTCCTGCACATGGAACTGACCGTGCTCGGGCCGGTGTACGTCGGGGACACCCTGCACGCGGTCGTGGAGACGACGGGCTGCCGCCCCTCCAGCAAGCCCGGCCGTGGGGTGGTGACCAGCAGAATCACCGTCCGCAACCAGCGGGACGAGGACGTCCTGGTCTACTGCCCGGTACGGCTGATCCGGGGTCGGGACTACGAGGTGCCGACGCCCTGACTCCGGGGCACGAGGGCGAGCCCGGTGTGCACTGCGGCGCCCGGGCCGGCGGCGAACGCTCCCCCGTGCACCCAGTCGGAGGGCATCGTCGGGCGCACCGCGAGTTCGTGGTCCGGGACCGCCATCGTGTACAGGCGGGTGTAGCGGAACTTGGCCTCCAGGTTGTCGAGGACCGACCAGTACTCGTAACCGCACACGTCCACCCCGGCGGTGACGAGTCCCGCCAGCCAGGTGAGCCTGGCCCGCAGCAGGGCGCGGCGCCGGGCGTCGTCGCTGAGTCCCCGGTCGTCGACCAGGTCCAGGTCACCCATGCCGTTGTCGACGACGGACAGGGGTGGCAGCAGGTCGCCGTACAGGTCGTAGAGACCGGCGACGGCATCGGCGAGTCCTTCGGGGATGAGGGGCCAGCCGTAGGCGGTCGTCTCCACGTCGTCGAAGGGGACGATCGCGAAGCCGAGACCCACGAGCAGGCGGTTCACCTCGTTGAGGGCGCTCTGGCACTTGGCGGCAGGCAGGACGCGGGGCAGGTTCTCCGGGGCGGTGACGCGGAAGGGGTTGTGCCAGGACAGGCCCAGCAGGTCCTGGGCGGTGGCGATGATCTCCAGGTCGCCGGAGCGTACGCAGCCGGTGGCGGCCACGGGTGAGGCGTCGTCCTCGGTCACCATGTGCTCGCCGAGCAACAGGGGGTCGAGGAAGAGACGGTTGGTCCAGCTCTCCAGTCGCTCCAGCGCGAGCCGGTCGTAGGGGTCGTCGCTGGCCGGATAACCGCCGACGAGGGTGACCGTGGTGCCGATACGGCCGCTCACGCCGACCGCCCTGAGCGCCCGGGTGGCGAGGCCGTTGGCGAGCAGGATGTGGTGGACGGCGGCCAGTCCGGCGCGGCCCGCGCCGCGGCCCGGTGAGTACATTCCGGCCACGTGGTCCGCGAGGGTGGGACCGGCGAGGTCGGTCGAGGTGATCCAGCGCTCCACCCGGTCGCCGAAGCGGCTGCCCAGTTCTGCGGCGTACCCGGCGAAGTGCTCGGCGGTGTCGCGGGCGAGCCAGCCGCCGCCGGGGTCCAGCCAGGAGGGCAGCGAGCGGTCGAACAGGGTCACCGCGGGGCGCGTGCCGTGCGCGAGCAGGGAGTCGAGTGCGCGGTCGCATCGGTCCAGGGCGTCCCGGTCCCAGCTGCCGGGGCCGTCGGGCTGGAGCTGCGGCCATCCGGCGACCATACGGTGCGCGTCCGGGACGACGCCGGTCAGCTGCCGGATGTCCTCGGTCCACTGCCGGAAGTGCCCGCCCCGCTCCGCCGGCGGCGGTGGCGGGGCCGCGAGGGTGTCCGCGGTGGCGACCCCCCAGTCGACCCCGCGCAGGGATGTGTGCAGGAAACCATCGCTCATGGTTGCCGTCCCAGGCGGTAAATGGTTCAGCGCATTCAACTGAATGCCCGCCGACCGGACGCTAACACCTCACGGAAACCACGACAATGTTTCGGCCAGATCTCCTCGCGGGAAGAACCGCGCGACGGTCGAACGCGGGCCCGCGCCGTTCCGCTGCCGCCGGCTACTCCCCGAAGGGGCGGAACGCCTCCTCCTGCCACCAGGGATACACGGGCGGCATGTCGGAGCTGACCCGGCCCGGGAACTTCGGCGGGCGCTTGGCGAGGAAGGACTCCACGCCCTCCACGGGATCCGGGCCCCCGCCGATCTGGCTCATGATCCGCGAGTCGAGCCGGTGCGCCGTCATCGGGTGGGGCTCGCCCAGCATCCGCCACATCATCTGGCGGGACAGGGCGACCGAGACCGCGGAGGTGTTCGCGGCGATCTCCCTGGCGAGTTCGTACGCCGCCGGCAGCAGTTCCTCCGGCGCGTGCACGGACCGGACCAGTCCGGCCGCCAGGGCCTCGTCGGGGCCGAAGACGCGGCCGGTCGCCACCCATTCCATGGCCCGCTGCATGCCCACGGCCCGCGGCAGGAACCAGCTCGCGGCCGACTCCGGCACGATCCCGCGGCGGGCGAAGACGAAGCCGAACTTGGCCGAGGTCGACGCCAGCCGGATGTCCATGGGCAGGGTCATGCTGACCCCGACGCCCGCCGCCGGGCCGTTGATCGCCGCGATCACCGGCTTCGTGCTGGCGAAGATCCGCAGTGCCACCCGGCCGCCGGTGTCCCGGTGCAGGGCGCCGGCCCTGCGGTGGTCGAAGGACGAGCCGCCGGAACCGACGTCGGCGCCCGCGCAGAAACCGCGCCCGGCTCCGGTCACCACGATCACGCGCACCTCGTCGTCGGCGTCGGCGGCGTCCAGGACGGCCAGCAGGTCGGCCATCATCCGCGGGTTGAAGGCGTTCAGCTTCTCGGGCCGGTCGAGCGTGACGGTGAGGACGCCGTCCGCCACCTCGGCCCGCACGGTTTCGTACTCGACCCGCACGGACTCGTGCTCCGCCCGCACGGACTCGTGCTCCTGCTCCGGCATGCGCGTCCTCCGTCACTTCACGACCCGGTTTCCAGAAAGCTTAATTAGTTATAGCATTCAACTCTACTAACCCGTTCGTGATCGTTGGCGGTGGAGATGACGGATCTGCGGATGACCGATCTGGTGGTGACGGCCGTCGGGCCGGTCCGGCTGATCGAGCTCAACCGTCCGGACCAGCTCAACTCGATGAGCGAGGAGCTGCACTCCGGCCTCGCGTCACTGTGGGACACGCTCGCCGGTGACCCGCAGGCGCGGGTGGTCGTGCTCACCGGACGCGGCCGGGCGTTCAGCGCCGGGGGCAACTTCGACATCATGACCCGGGTACAGCGCGACAGCGCCTTCCGGGAGCGGAACGTCGACGAGGCCCGGCGGATCATCACCGGCATGGTCCGCTGCCCGCTACCGGTGATCGCGGCCGTCAACGGGCCGGCGGTGGGCCTCGGTTGCACCCTGGCCCTGCTCAGCGACCTGGTGGTGATGGCCGACGACGCCTACATCGCCGATCCGCATGTCCAGGTCGGTCTTGTCGCGGGCGACGGCGGGGCCTTCGTCCTTCCCCTGCTCGTCGGGCTGACCCGGGCGAAGGAACTCCTCTTCCTCGGCGACCGGGTGAGCGCCGAGGACGCGGTCCGGCTGGGCATCGCCAACCGTGCCGTACCGAAGGACAGGCTGCGGGACGAGGCCATGGACCTCGCCGGCCGGCTGGCCGCGCTGCCCGTCCAGGCGCTGCGCGAGACCAAGCGGGCGGTCAACCGCCACCTTGAGCAGGCTCTCGACACGGTGATGGAGCCGGCCCTCCTCGCCGAGCGGGAGAGCATGCGGACGCCCGAGCACATCGCCGTCGTCGAGAAGATCATCGCCTCGCGCGGCCGTCGCTGAACCCGAGAGGAGCACTGCGCCATGGACTTCGCGTTCAGCGAGGAGCAGGAGGAACTGCGTCGCACGGTACGGGCGTTCCTCACGGACACCTCGCCCGAGACCGAGGTACGGCGCCTGATGGAGACCCCGGAGGGTTTCGACCGGGCGCTGTGGCGCCGGATGGGCACCGAACTCGGCCTCCAGGGGCTGGCCGTCCCCGAGGAGTACGGCGGTGCCGGGTGCGGGCCGGTCGAAGTGGGCGTGGTCATGGAGGAGACGGGCCGGGCGCTGCTGTGCGCGCCGTTCCTGTCCTCGGCCGTGCTGGCGACGACCGCGCTGCTGCACTGCGCCGACGAGGACGCCCGTAAGCGGCTGCTGCCGGGCCTGGCCTCGGGCGAACTCGTCGCGACGCTGGCCCTGACCGAGGACTCGGCTCGCTGGGACGGCGCGGGCATCGGCCTCACCGCCCAGGAGAGCAACGGTGAGTGGCTGCTGAACGGCCACAAGACGTTCGTCCTCGACGGCGCCGCCGCCGACGTCGTGCTCACCGTCGCCCGCTCCGAGGACGGCATCGGGGTGTTCGTGGCGGACGGCGACGCGGCCGGGCTGTCCCGGGAGCCGCTGCCCACGATGGACCCGACCCGCCGCCAGGCCCGCCTCGACTACCACGACGTACGGGCGACCCTCCTGCGTACGCACGGCGACAGCTGGGACCTCGTGTCGCGGGTGCTCGACCACGCGGCCGTGGCGCTGTGCGCCGAGCAGGTCGGGGTGGCCTCCCGGGCTCTCGACATGGCGGTGGAGTACGCCAAGGTCCGGCACCAGTTCGGGCGGCCCATCGGGTCCTTCCAGGCCGTGAAGCACCTCCTGGCCGACGTCCTCCTGGAGGTGGAGTCGGCGCGCGCCGCCGCGCACTACGCGCTGCTCGCCGCCCAGGACGAGGACCCGGAGCTGCCCGCCGTGGCGAGCCTGGCCAAGGCGTTCTGCTCCGACGCCTGTCTGCAGGCCACGGCCGAGAACATCCAGGTGCACGGCGGCATCGGCTTCACCTGGGAACATCCGGCCCACCTCTATCTGAAGCGGGCCAAGACATCGCAGTTGCTGTTCGGGGACCCGGCCTACCACCGGGAGCTGCTGGCACAGCGCATCGGCATGGAAGCGGTCAAGGGAGCGGCATGAAGGTCGACGGCAAGCTGAACGTGTGGAGCACCGCCGGGGTGGCCGAGGAGGCGAGACACCACGAGAAGGCCGGCTACGACGGCCTCTGGGCCTCGGAGTCCAAGCACGACCCCTTCCTGCCCCTGCTGCTGGCGGCCGAGCACACCGAACGGCTGGAGGTCGGCACGGCCATCGCGGTGGCCTTCGCCCGCTCCCCCATGCAGCTCGCGTACACGGCACACGACCTCCAGAGCTATGCGGGCGGACGGTTCTCGCTCGGCCTCGGCAGCCAGATCAAGCCGCACATCGAGCGGCGCTTCGCCATGCCGTGGAGCCGTCCCGCGGCCCGTATGCGGGAGTACGTGAGCGCCCTGCACGCCATCTGGGCCGCCTGGAACGAGGGCGAACGGCTGGACTTCCGCGGCGACTTCTACTCGCACACGCTGATGTCCCCCTTCTTCTCTCCCCCGCCGGCCGTCGGTGGCGCTCCCAAGGTCTTCGTGGCCGCCGTCGGGGAGGCGATGACCCGGGTGGCCGGCGAGGTGGCGGACGGGCTGCTCGCGCACGGCTTCACCACGGAGCGCTATCTGCGCGAGGTGACGCTGCCGACCGTCGAGGCCGGGCTCGCGAAGTCCGGCCGGACCCGCTCCGACTTCTCCGTCTCGCACCTTCTGCTCACCGCGACCGGCCGGACCGAGGAGGAGATGGCCCGCGCGGTCGAAGGCACCCGGGGGCAGATCGCCTTCTACGGCAGCACCCCCGCCTACCGGGGCGTCCTGGAGCTGCACGGCTGGGGCGAACTCGGTGACGAGCTGCACGAGTTGTCGACGTCCCGGCGCGAGGACAGGTGGGAGGCGATGACCCGGCTCGTGGACGACGAGGTCCTGAACACGTTCGCGGTCGTCGCGGAACCCGAGCGGGTCGCGGGCGAGATCTGCCGCCGCTACGGTTCGCTGGTGGACCGGGTGTCGTTCTACACCGCGTACGAGATCGACGCGCAGGTGTGGGAGCCGATCGTCGGCGAGTTGCGTACCGGATGATCAGCCGAGCAGGTCCAGGACGGTGGTCATGGACCTGCTCCGCAACAGATAGTCCTCGGCCTCCTGGAGGTGGCGGCGCCACAGCTCCTCGGCGTCCTCGCACCGGCGGGCGGCGACCAGGCCGACGAGCGCCTGGTGGGCGCGGAAGCCCCGGCGGTTGGCGCGGATGTTCTCGGGGCTGCCGGCGTCGAGGTCGACGTGGGACCAGTTGGCCTGGTCGATGATGTGCCGGACCATGCCGTTGAGGACGCTGAGCGTCTCGTTGCCCGCCAGTTCGACGACGAGGGCGTGGAACTCCATGTGCGCGCGGATGAAGGCCGACGGGTCGTCCATGAGCCGCTCGGCCTCGGCGACCGCGGCCCGCAGCCGTTCCAGGTCGTCGTCCGTCCGCCGCTCGGCCAGCAGTGCGGCGCACGGCGCCTCGATCACCGTACGGGCGTCATAGACGTCCTTGAGGGTCGTGCCCCGGTACTCCAGGACCACCCCCGCGTATCGGGCCGCCGCCGTGCCTTCCGGGATCTGCACCCGGGCCCCGCCCCGGGCGCCCCGGCGCACACTGATCAGGGACTCCGACTCCAGGACCCGGAACGCCTCGCGCAGCGTGGGCCGGGAGACGGCGAACTCGGCCATCAGCGCGGTCTCGGCAGGCAGTGCCTCGCCCTCCGTGAGTTCCCCGCGCACGATCTTGCGGCGCAGCTGGGCCGCGACCAGTTCGGCCATCTTGGGGACCCTTACGGGTGTGTTGGCCACGGCGTCAGCTCCTTCGGTCACCCGGTTCCGGCATGAAGTACGGCAGGGTGATCTCGCCGGTCAGCGGCCGGAAGTCGACGCGGACCCGCATTCCGACGACGACGTCGTCCGGGTCGCCGGCGTCCACGTGGGAGAGCAGGGTGCCGCCGTCGTCCAGGTCGATCACCGCGAGTGCGAAGGGCGTGTCGAAGCCGGGGCCGGGTGCGCGGTGCACCACGCTGACCGAGTAGACCGTGCCTTTGCCGGTGCTGGGGACGTACCGCCAGTCCCGCCCGAGGCAGCCCGGACACGCCGGTTCCGGCACGAAGAACCGCAGCTCGCAGCTCGGGCAGTACGGGGTGACCAGGTCACCGCGCCGGGCCGCCGCCCAGAACGGCTCCGACAACGCGGTGGGGACCGGTACCGGACGGCTCATCGCATCCTCCCGAGCAGGCTCATCTCGTAGTGCTGCGCCCCCGAGCCGGCGTTGCCGACCACGGCCAGCTCGGCGCCGGCCACCTGGTGCACGGCGGTGCCGCGCAACTGCCTCACGGCCTCGACGACCTTCAACGTCATCTGCTGGGTGCCGTTCCAGGCGTACGCCAGGCAGCCGCCGTCGGGATTGACCGGATGCTTGCCGCCCACCGCTATCGCGCCGCTCGCGGCCAGCGGGCCGCCCTCGCCCTCACCGCACAGACCGAGAGCCTCCAACTGGCGTATGACCTCGAAGGAGTTGGGATCGTACAGGGAGAACACGTCGACGTCCTGCGGGCCGACGCCGGCCATCGCGTACGCGCGAGCGGCGGAGTCCCGGCCGAGCTGCCCGACCTCCCGGTACAGCGCCGGGTTGGCGTAGGCGGCCTGGTGGTACTCCATGCCGCCGCCGAGTACGGCGACGGGCGGGTGCGGCAGGTCGCGGGCCCGCTCGGCGGTCGTGACCACGAGGGCCGCGCCGCCCTCGCCGACGATGCAGCAGTCCAGCAGGTGGAACGGCGTGGCCACCATGCGGGAGGCGAGCACGTCCTCGGCGGTGTAGGGGCCGCGCCCGTACATCATCGCCTCCGGATTGGTCGTGCCGTTGTTCCGGATGGTGGCGGCGACCTCGGCGAGCTGGCGGGCGGTCGTCCCGTACTCGTGCATGTGCCGTGTCGCCACCAGCGCGAACTGGGCGACGACATAGCTGCCCCACACATCGGCGAACTCCAGCGGCACGCCGGCCCCGACCGGTCCGGCCCCGCGCGAGACGAGCTTGCAGCCGCCGACCACCACGGTGTCCGCGAGCCCGGCCCGGATCGCGGCCGCGGCCTTCAGCAGGCCCCGCGAACCGGCGTTGTCGAGCATCGAGTCGCTGGTCCAGCGCAGGTCGCGGCCGAGCATGCGCGCCCAGGAACTGCCCTCGCCGGGGACCCCGCCGGGCCCGGGCCAGTCGACCTGGGCGCCGTCGACGTCGGAGGGACCGAGCCCCGCGTCCGCGATCGCGCCCGCCACCGCTTCGAGGGCGAGGTCCATGGCGTCCCGGTGCGGCAGGGACAGGGCCTGCTCGGTGGCGTACACGCCGACGACGACGGGTCGGCGACCGTCCACGGAGCTCACCGTCCGGCGCCGAGCGTGTCGCCGCCGGGGTAGCCGCCCCCGCCGTAGCGCTCGTCGAGGGCGTCGTAGTCCTTGGCGAAGTCCTTGGTGCGTGGCAGGGCGTCCACGAACTCGACCGTCTTCGGCTTCTTGTACGAGGCGATCCGGACCCGGCAGTACTCGATGATCTCCTCGGCCGTGACTCCGCCGTCGTGGCGCACGACCACGGCCTTGACGTCCTGGGCCCAGCGCTCGTTCGGCACACCGATCACGGCGGCCTCCTTCACCGCCGGATGCGACTCGATGCAGTTCTCGACCTCGGCCGGGAAGATGTTCTCGGCCGCCGACTTGAGCATGCGGGTCGTCGTGCCGAGGAAGCTGATCGTGCCGTCGGGCTCGCGCCTGCCGAGGTCGGTGGTGTGCCACCAGCCGAAACGGAAGCGCTCCGCGTTGATCTCGGGCCGGTTCCAGTAGCCGAGGTGGACGAGGTCGCCGCGCACGCAGATCTCCCCCGCCACACCCGTCTCGCACTCCTTGCCGGTGGCGTCGAGGACGCGTACGGCGGTGAAGGGGCCGGGCCGTCCCGCGTTGCCGGCGCCGGCGCCGCCGTAGGCCCCGGTCACGGCGAAGCCGGTCACCTCGGTCTGCCCGTAGCCCCGGCCCTCGCCACCGCCGTTGCGGGTGAAGCGGCTCTGGTCGGTGGGGACCGTGCCCTGCCACAGCGGGGCGGCGACGCTTGCCCGCAGGTTCGACAGGTCGTGGCCCGCCTCGCGGTTCAGGGCGACCAGTTGCGCGATCGTCGGGGGCATCAGGTAGGCGTGGGTGCAGCGCTCCGCCGCGAGCAGCGGGAGCAGTTCCGTGGCGACCACGCGGCGGACGACGACGTTCTTGCCGCCGTGGACGAAGGCCGGGACGCCCCAGAACTGGTAGTTGCCGATGTGGAACATCGGGCCCGCGCCGAGGAAGGCGGTCTCCGTGCCGATGTCGCCCATCCAGGCGGCGCTCGCGCCCATCGTGAGCAGGTTGCGGTGCGAGAGCATCGAGCCGGACTGGCGTCCGGAGATCGCGGCGGTGTAGATGACCAGCAGCGCGGAGTCGGGGTCGATGCCGGCAACAGCCGGGTCCTCGGGCGAGCCCGAGGACAGGAAGGACTCGTACGAGTCGGGGCCCTCGGTGTCGTGCTGCAGCCACAACGCCCGGTGTCCGCTGCCCAGTTCCGCCCGTGCCTTGCCGACCGTGTCGCCGATCTCCTCGTCCTGCCAGACGACGACCTTCGGGTCGAAGTCCTCGACGGCGAACGCCATTTCGGGGGCGGCCCAGCGCCAGTAGCCGGGGCAGA
Source organism: Streptomyces sp. NPDC013157 (assembly GCF_042899865.1). Classification (NCBI taxonomy): domain Bacteria; kingdom Bacillati; phylum Actinomycetota; class Actinomycetes; order Kitasatosporales; family Streptomycetaceae; genus Streptomyces; species Streptomyces sp. NPDC013157. The sequence continues at coordinate 1,012,630 of NZ_JBIBAK010000002.1, forward strand.
CCGTCGCGCCGATCTTCGCGGCGGCGCCGAGCAGTTCCCAGATGCGGAAGGAGTTCTGGCCCAGCCACAGGACGCGGTCGCCGGGGCCGACCCCGGCGGCCGCGAGGGCGTTGGCGAGCCGGTTGGTGCGCTCGTCCAGCTCCGGCCAGGTCAGCCGGACCTCACCGTCGACGAGGGCGACGCCCTCGGGGAAGGACCGTCGGTGTTCTCGGATGATGTCGCCGAAGGTGAGGCGGCGGGCGGGATTCACGTCGTTGCTCCCATGGTGGTTCGGGCGCGGCCGACGCCGACGCCCTTGACGTTGATGAACTCGTTCCGCCCGGCCCGAAGGTGACGTCCACCGTCCCGGCTGTCAGGCGCTACCGGCCGGTTGGCAGCCCCTGTCCTGGTACGGCCGCACGTCGACCGTGACCACGGGCGCCCCCTCTGCCGCGTCTCACATCCTCTATCCCGCTTAAATAGCTAACCTATTTATCCAGGGCAGTCAATGCATCCGCGCGGTGTCACAGCCCCAGCGAGCGCCCGATGATCTCCTGCATGATCTCCGAGGTCCCGCCGAAGACCCGCTGCACCCGGCTGTCCCGCCAGATGCGGGCGATCTCGTACTCGTTGACGTAGCCGTAGCCGCCGAAGAGCTGCATACAGCGGTCGATGACCTCCCAGCCGGTCTCGGAGGTCCAGTACTTGGCGGCGGCGGCCTCCTCGGGCGTCAGCTCCCCCTCGACCAGCGCCATGATGCAGCCGTCCAGGTACACCCGGGCGGCGCCCAGCTTGGCCTTGATGTCGGCGAGGGCGAAGCGGTTGGCCTGGAACTCCCCGATCGGCCGGCCGAAGGCCGTACGGGTCTTCGCGTACTCCAGCGCCAGCTCGTAGGCCCGCTCGGCCGACGCCAGCGAGGAGACGGCGATGGCGAGGCGCTCGGTCGGCAGGTTGCCCATCATGTGATAGAAACCGCGTCCCTCCTGCCCGATGAGGTTCTCGGCGGGGACGCGGACCTCGTGGAAGAAGAGCTCGGCGGTGTCCTGCGCCTTCATGCCGACCTTGTCGAGCTTGCGCCCGCGCTCGAAGCCCTCGGCGCCGCGCTCGACGACGATCAGGCTGATGCCCTTGCGCCCGGCCTCCGGGTCGGTCTTGCAGGCGACGACGACCAGGTCGGCCAGGATGCCGTTGGTGATGAACGTCTTGGACCCGTCGATCACCCACTCGTCGCCGTCCCGGCGGGCGGTGGTGCGGAGGGACTTGAGGTCGGACCCGGCGGACGGCTCGGAGAGCGCGAGCGCGCAGATCGTCTCGCCACTTGTCACGCCGGGCAGCCAGCGGGCCTTCTGTTCCGGGGTGGTGAGGTTCGTCAGATAGGGCGGGATGACGTCGTTCTGCAGGCCGAGCCCGATGCCGACCGAGCTGGTGGCCGCCATCTCCTCCGCCATGATCGCGTTGTAGCGGAAGTCCCGGATCCCCTGCCCGCCGTACTCCTCCGGGAACTGCCAGCCGATGAGCCCGGCCTTGCCCGCGGCCGTCCAGGCGGCCCGGCTCACCTGGCCGTCCCGCTCCCACTGCTCGGCGTACGGGGCGCATTCGCGCAGGTAGTAGGAGCGGGCGGTGTCCCGGAACAGCTCGTGCTCCTCGCTGAAGATCGTACGGCGCATGCTCGACTCCACTCACCCATCTCGCTTATTTAGCTGAAGTAGTTATACGATAGCGCTGTATCGAGGTCCGGGCGAGGGAGGGCGCGTGAGCGTACGGGACAGGGTGGCGCTCGTCACCGGGGCGGGGCGCGGTATCGGCGAGGCGATCGCCGAGCGGCTCGCGGCCCGGGGAACCGCCGTCGCCGTCTGCGATCTGGACGCGGAAGCCGCCGCCGAGGCCGCCGCCCGGCTCACGGAGCGGTACGGGGTGCGTGCCACGGGAGTCGGCGCGGACATCTCCGACAGCGCGGCCGTGCACTGGGCCGTGGAGCGGGTCGCCGCCGCACTCGGGCCGGTGGACATCCTGGTCAACAACGCGGCGGTGGACGTCATCGGCCGGTTCGTGGACAGCGACGAGGACACCTGGGACAGGATCATCGCCGTTAATCTGCGCGGCACGATCACGATGACCCGGGCCGTGCTCGACCCCATGATCGAGCGCGGCGGCGGCCGGATCGTCCACATCGCCTCCGACGCCGGCCGGGTCGGGTCCTCCGGGGAGGTCGTGTACTCCGCCACGAAGGGCGGGGTCATCGCCTTCGGCAAGGCGCTGGCGCGCGAGGTCGCCCGGCACGGCATCACCGTGAACTGCGTCTGCCCGGGGCCCACCGACACCGCGCTGCTCGGGCAGGTCGCCGAGTACAGCCAGAAGATGTACGACGCGACCGTGCGGGCGATCCCGCTGCGCCGCGTCGCCCGGCCGGGCGAGATCGCCGGCGTGGTGGCCTTCCTCGCGTCCGACGACGCCGCCTACATGACCGGGCAGACGCTCTCGGTCAGCGGCGGCCTGACGATGGTCTGAGGTGAGCGACCGTGCTGCGTGTGGAACTCCGCGACAGGATCGCCGTGTTGACGCTGGACCGGCCTCGGCAGCTCAATGCCGTCGGCTCGGAGACCGTCGAGCGGCTGACCCGGGCCCTCGGCGAACTGCGCGACAACGACGACGTCCGAGCCCTTGTGGTGGCCGGGGCGGGCCGTGCCTTCTCGGCCGGCGCCGACCTCGGCGAGATCGAGTCGTTCACCTCCCCCGGGCAGTTCCGGGCCTTCGTGGGGCGGCTGACCGAGGCGTACGCGCTGCTGGAGGACTTCCCCAAGCCGTCGGTCGCGGCCGTCCACGGGTTCGCCTTCGGCGGCGGTCTGGAGCTGGCGCTCGCCTGCGATCTGCGGGTGGCGGAGCGCGGCACCCGGCTCGGGCTGCCCGAGATGAAGCTCGGGGTCCTGCCGGGCGCGGGCGGCACCCAGCGGCTGCCACGGCTGCTGCCGACGGCCGTCGCCAAGCAGATGATCCTCACCGGCGATCCCCTCGACGCGACCCGGGCCTGGGAACTGGGCCTGGTCAACGAACTCGCCGAACCCGGCGGGGCGCTCGCCGCCGCCGAGGAACTGGCCGCCCGGCTCGCGGCCGGGGCCCCGCTGGCGCTCGCGGCCGGCAAGCGGCTCGTCGACCACGGGCTCGGCATGGACCTCGACGCGGCGATCGCCTACGAGCGCGAGACCGTCACGGTGCTGTTCTCCACCGAGGACCGCGCCGAGGGGCTGAAGGCCTTCCGCGAGCGGCGCCCGGGCGAGTTCCGCGGCGTGTAGCGAACCGTCCCCGACAGGTGTGGAGGTGGGCCGTGCGGCCACTGGAAGGCTATTCGGTCGTCGAGCTGGGCATGTGGGTGGCGGCACCGGCCGCGGCCACCATGCTCGCGGACTGGGGCGCGGACGTGGTGAAGGTGGAGGCGCCGGCCGGCGACCCCAACCGCTACACGCTCCGGCACGTCGGCCAGGACATCGACAGCGCACCCCCGTTCGAGACCGACAACCGCGGCAAGCGCGGGATCGTGCTCGACCTGCGCTCCGAGGCCGGAAAGGACGTCCTGGGACGGCTGCTGGCACGAGCCGACGTGTTCGTCACCAACCTCCGCCCCGGCGCGCTGGAACGGCTCGGCCTCGCGCCCGACGAGCTGCGGGCCCGCCATCCCCGTCTGGTGGTCGGCACGTTGACGGGCTACGGCTGGACGGGCGCCGAGCGCGACCGGGCCGGATACGACGTCTCCGCGTTCTGGGCACGGCCCGGCATCGCCGCGATGCTCAACCCGGCCGGGGAACCGCCGCCCGGAATCCGTCCGGGCCTCGGCGACCGCACCGCCGCCGCCAACCTGGTGGCGGGCGTGCTGGCCGCGCTGCTGCGTCGCGAACGCACCGGCGAGGGCGGGGTGGTGGACGTCTCGCTGCTGCGGTCCGGTACCTACGCCAACGGCAACGACCTCGCCCTGCAGAACTTCTTCGGCAGGCGCGGCCGTACCCGCCACCGCACCGAGCACGAGTCCCCGCTGTACAACTGCTACCGGACCGCCGACGACCGCTGGTTCTGGCTGGTGGGCCTGGAGGGCAACCGCCACTGGCCGGGAGTGGTCAGGGCGCTCGGCCGACCGGACCTGGAGACGGACGAACGGTTCGCGACCGGCAAGGCCCGGCGCGGCCATGTGCGTGAGCTGATCGCCGTGCTCGACGAGGAGTTCGCGAAGCGGCCGCTGGCACGGTGGGCGGAACGCCTCGACGCCGAGGAGGTGTGGTGGGCGCCCGTGCAGAGCCTCGCGGAGGTCGCGGCCGACCCGCAGGCGGAGGCGGTGGGGGCGTTCGTCGAGCAGCCCGGCATGGGTGACGCGCCACCACTGCGGACCGTGGCGACCCCAGTCAGTTTCTGGGGCGTTGACGACAAACCACGCACCGGCGCGCCGACCCTCGGCGAGCACACCGACGAAGTACTCCGCGAACTCGACTGACATACCCGGGAGGTAGAGGGTGGGCATCCTCGACGACAAGGTGGCGATCGTGACCGGCGGTGGCCGGGGCCTCGGCCGCGCACACTGCCTGGCGCTCGCCGAGGCCGGCGCGACCGTGGTCGTGAACGATCTCGGCTCGGGCGTGCACGGTGAACGGACCGGGGACTCCCCCGCCGACGACGTCGTCACCGAGATCACCAAGCTCGGCGGCCGGGCGGTCGCCAACCACGCCTCGGTGACGGACTGGGCGGCCACCGAGCAGATGGTCCTGGACACCGTCGCGGAGTTCGGCCGCCTCGACATCGTCGTGAACAACGCGGGCATCGTGCGCGACCGGATGCTCTTCTCGATGAGCGAGGCCGAGTTCGACGCGGTGATCGCCGTGCATCTGAAGGGCACCTTCGCCCTGACCCGGCACGCCTGCGCGTACTGGCGGGACGCGTCGAAGCGGGGTGAGCGGGTCGCCGGGCGCGTCATCAACACGACGTCCGGGACCGGGCTGTTCGGCAACCAGGGCCAGTCCAACTACGGCGCCGCGAAGGCCGGAATAGCGGGGCTGACGGTCCTGACCGCCCTGGAGATGCGCCGCTACGGTGTCACCGCGAACGCCATCTCGCCGATCGCGGCCACCCGGATGACGGACGGACTGGCCGTCGGCGCCTCTCTCCGGGCCACCGAGGGCTTCGACCCGCGCGACCCCGCCAACGCCTCCGGCGTCGTCGTCTACCTGGCCTCCGACGACGCGTCCTGGCTGACCGGTCAGGTCCTGCGCATCGAGGGCAACCGGCTCAACCGGCTCCAGGGCTGGACCGTCGCGGCCGTCCATCCCAGCCATGACGGTCAGGCCCTCACCTATGACGAACTCGTGGACGCCGTACCGCAGTTGTACGGTGCCGTCCCTGCCGGGCGGGCCACCGGAGCCGGCCAGTGAAGGGGCACGACGCCGCCGCCCTGGTGCTGCGCGCCACGCTCGGCCCCATGCTCGTCGCGCACGGCTGGAACAAGGTCGCGGGCCCCGGCGGCCTCAAGGGCACCACGGGCTGGTTCGAGGCGCTCGGCCTGAAGCCGGCCGCCGTGCAGGCCCGGATGGCGGCCGGAACCGAGATCGCGGCCGGGGTGGGGATCACCCTGGGCGCTGCGGGCCCTCTCCCGATGGCAGCGACCGTGGGCCTGATGACCGTGGCCGCTCGGACCGACCACCGCGGCAAGGGGTTCTTCGTCTTCAAGGGCGGCTGGGAGTACGTCGGAGTCGTGGGCGGCACGGCGGTCGCACTCGCGGCGCTGGGCAACGGCCGGTACTCGCTGGACGGGCTGCTGCGACGGCAACGGGCCGGCGTGGGGCCGGCGTTGCTCGCGACGGCTCTCGGTGCGGCGAGCGCCGCGGCGTTGTTGGCGGTGTGTTACCGGCCGGAGCGCAAGCCGGCCGATCAGGACCAGGATCAGTGAAGGGGTCGACATGGACGCGGATGACTTCAGCTCGGTGCTGTCCGAGGTCCGGCGCTTCGTCCGGGAGCGGGTCATGCCGCTCGAAGCCGAGATCGACGAGAAGGACGAGATGCCCGCGGACATCCGCGAGGCGGCCAGGAAGATGGGCCTGTTCGGCTTCGCGCTGCCCGAGGAGTACGGCGGTCTGGGCCTTTCGATGTACGAGGAGGCCCAGCTCATGTTCGAGCTGGGGTACACGACCCCGTCCCTGCGCTCCATGTTCGGGACGAACAACGGCATCGCCGGCCATGTCCTGATGGTCGGCGGCACCGAGGAGCAGAAGGCCGAGTGGCTGCCGAGGGTCGCCTCGGGCGAGGTGCTGGCCTCGTTCGCGCTCACCGAGCCGGACGCCGGATCCGATCCGTCGACGCTGACCACGCGTGCGACGCGGGACGGCGACACATGGGTGATCAACGGCGCCAAGCGGTACATCACCAACGCCCCGCTCGCCGACGTCTTCATGGTCTTCGCCCGCACCGACCCCGACGCCCCGCGCACCCGCGGCATCTCGACCTTCCTGGTCCCGGCCGGCACTCCGGGCCTGACCGTGGCCCCCCGGGACCACAAGATGGGCCAGTTCGGTGCCTGGACCGCGGATGTGTACTTCGACGACGTACGCGTCCCGGCCGCCGCCCTCGTCGGCGGCGAGGGCGGCCTTGACCGGGGCTTCGGCACGGCGATGGGCTGTATCGCGCACGGCCGGGTGCACATCTCGGCGCTGATGGTGGGGATGGCCGAGCGCCTGGTCGACGAGTCGGTGGAGTACGCCCGTACCCGTCGGCAGTCCGGCAGGCTCATCGGGTCCTTCCAGCTCGTCCAGGGCCTGATCGCCGACTCGATGACCGACTACTACACTGGGCGCGCCACGGTGCTGGAGGCCGCTCGCGCCTTCGACGCCGGTACGGACACCAAGATCGGGCCGTCCTGCACCAAGTACTTCGCCAGCGAGATGGTGTGCCGGGTCGCCGACCGTGCCGTGCAGGTCCACGGCGGTGCGGGCTATATGCGCGGGGTCGCCGTCGAGCGGTTCTACCGTGACGCCCGGCTGTTCCGCATCTACGAGGGCACCAGCCAGATCCAGCAGGTCATCATCGCGAAGGCACTGCTGGGCGAGGCGGCTCGCGACTGACCCGGGACGCCGTCCGGCGACTGACCCGACACACAGTTGACGAACGCCAACTCGCCCTGTTCACAAGGACATTGGGCTAATCTCGCGTGCACCGACAGCCGCCGCGTACGTCCACAGGTACGCGCGAGAGACCGGAATTTCCCCTGTCCGACCCGCTGTACAACCGGTCACACGCGGTTGCCCACGCGGCGGTCGGCCTTGAACGAACGGCCACGGGATCCACGGCGTCCGGTGCAACGGGCCGGGCCGCGCAGCGGTGGGGTGTCGGAACCGCCGGCGTACCGGCGGTCAGACCCTGGTCAGCGTGCCGGACGGCTTCTGTCTGGATACGGAGGCCGCGACCTCCGGCCAGGACGGTCAGCGCGTCCAGGCGTGGAGCTGCGCGGGTAACAGCAACCAGGCGTGGAACTGGGGCTGACCGTCCGGCCGTTCAGATGCCGAGTCGGTCCAGCAGCCGCTCGTGGTACACGGCCGGGCCGCCGAACAGCAGCTGTGCGGACTTTGCCCGCCGGAAGTACAGATGGGCCGGATGCTCCCAGGTGAAGCCGATGCCGCCGTGGACCTGGATGTTCTCCATGGCCACGACCATGTACGCCCGTGAGCAGCTCGCATGCGCCACCGCGGCGGCCACCGGGAAGTCCTCGCCGGCGGCGAGCAGCGCCGCCTCCCGGGCGGAGGCCTCGGCGAGTTCCACCTGGACCAGCATGTCGGCGCACTTGTGCTTGACCGCCTGGAAGGAGCCTATCGGCCGGCCGAACTGGTGCCGGGTGCGGGCGTACTCGGTGCTCATCTCCAGGCACCGGCGTGCCCCGCCCGCCTGCTCGGCGGCCAGCCCCACCACGGCGACGTCCAGGACTTCGGCCATGACACGCCCGCCCGCCCCGTCCACGCCGACGGGTGTCGCGGGCACGGCGTCGAGGGTCAGCCGGGCCATCGCCCGCGTGGCGTCCAGGGTCTCCATCGGCTCTGCCGTCACTCCCGGCGCGTTCCGGTCCACGGCGAAGAGCGTCGGCCCGGCCACGGTGCGGGCGACGACGAGCAGCAGATCGGCGGTCGTACCGTCGATGACGAAGGACTTGCGGCCGTTCAGCTTCCAGCCGCCGTCCCCGTCGGGCACGGCGCGGGTGGAGACCATGGCGGGGTCCCAGGAGCCGTTGTCCTCGGCGACGGCGAGGGTGGCCGTGGTGCGGCCGGCCGCGATGCCGGGCAGGTGGCGGGCGCAGGCCTCGCCGTCGCCCGAGGCGAGCAGGGCCTGGGCGGCGAGCAGAACGGTGGCGAAGAACGGCGCGCAGAACAGGGCACGGCCCATCTCCTCCAGGACCACGCCGAGTTCGACCAGCCCGTAGCCGTCACCGCCGTACTCCTCCGGGATCGCGAGGGCGGGCAGCCTCAGCTGGTCGGCGGCCTGGGCCCATACCTCCGGGTCGAAGTGCGGGTCGCTCTCCATGAGCTTGCGCACGGCTTCCTCGGGGGACTTCGCGGCCATGAACTCCCTCAGGGAATACCGGAGTTCCTTCAGCTCGTGATCGTCGGTGCTCATGCGCGTGCCTCCTTCGGCAGGCCGAGGACGCGTTCGGCGAGGATGTTCTTCATGATCTCCTCGGTGCCGCCGAGGATGCGCAGCGCCGGGGTGGCGAGGAGGAGTTCGGCCCAGGCGTAGGTGCCCCACTGGCCGGTGTCGGCGATGATGCGGGGGCCGAGGCACTCCGACACGAAGTGCGCGGCCCGGGTGAGGTTCTGGCCGTACATCAGCTTGGCGATCGACCTCTCCGGGCCGGGGGCGGCGCCCGCGCGCAGGGTGCGCTGGGCGCGGGCGTTGAGGTAGCCGGTGGCCAGGGCGTCCACGAGGAGTTCGGCGAGACGGCCGCGCAGCGCGCGGTCGTCCCAGGTCCAGGTGGCGCGCATGAGTGCCGAGAGGTGGTCCGGGGACAGTGCGGCGGCCACCGGACCGGCGCCCACGGTGCCGACCGTGTTCCGCTCGTTCATCAGCGTGGTCAGGGCGACCGTCCAGCCACCGTCGACCTCGCCGAGGCGGTGGTCGTCGGGGATGCGGACGTCGGTGAGGAAGACCTCGTTGAAGTCGGCGCCGCCGGTCATCTGGCGCAGCGGCCGGACCTCGACACCGGGGGCGTCCATGGGGACCAGGAAGGCCGTGATGCCCTGGTGCTTGGGAGCGTCGGGGTTCGTGCGGGTCAGCGCCAGTCCGATCTGGCTGTGCTGGGCGACCGACGTCCACACCTTCTGCCCGTTGAGCACCCATTCATCGCCCTCGCGTACGGCCTTGGTGGCCACGCTCGCCAGGTCCGACCCGGCGCCGGGTTCGCTGAACAGCTGGCAGGCGATGGCGTCCCCGCGGTACATCGCGGGCAACCACCGCTTGCTGATGTCCGGTTGGGCGTGGGCGAGGATCGTCGGGCCGATCATGCCCAGGCCGACCACGCTCAGGACACCGGTGTCGGGGACGTCGTACTCGGCCTCGACGGCGTCGTAGACCAGATCGTGCACGGGGGTCAGGCCCCGGCCGCCGTACTCGGGCGGGCCGGTGATCCAGCCGAAGCCGTTCTCGTGGCGTACGCGCTGCCACTCCCGTGCGCGCCGCACCTGCTCCCGCTCCTGCTCGGGCGGCAGGCTGCTGAAGTAGGCCATCGAGTCGTCGCCCTCGCCCCAGGTGAAGGCGGCGGGGTCGGGGGCCTTCGCCGCGTGGGCGTCGAGGAAGCGGCGGGCCTCGGCGGCGAAGTCCTGCGTGTCGTGGTCCATGTTCGGCTCCGTGCTCAGGTCGAGAGGATCGTCACCGCCGACACGCCCGGCGCGCCGTACAGGTGGGTGTATCCGACGCGGGGGGTGCCGGGGATCTGCCGGTCTCCTGCCGTACCACGCAGTTGGAGGACGATCTCGTGGATCTGCCGAAGGCCCGACGCGCCGATCGGTTCGCCGTTGCCGAGCAGTCCGCCGTCGGTGTTGACCGGCAGCCGGCCGCCGATCCCGGTGGCGCCCTCGGCGATCAGTCGCTCCTGTTCGCCGTCCTTGCAGAGGCCGTTCTCGGCCATGTGGATGATCTCCGAGCCGGCGTCGGTGTCCTGGAGCTGGGCCACGTCGACGTCCTCGGGCCCGATGCCCGCGCCCTCGTACGCCGCCCTGGACGCGTCCACCGTCGGGCTCTCGACCACCTCCCCCACCGGGAACGACGGGCTCTGTACCTCGAAGGCACCGAGCCGGCGGCTGCGCAGGGCGGTGGAGCGGACCCGGACGGGCTTCCCGGTGTACTTGTGGGCCTGGTCCGCGCGGCACAGCACGATCGCCGCGGCGCCCTCGTCCGGGCCGCAGTACATGTACTGGCGGAGGGGGTAGTTGAGCACCGGCGAGGCCAGGATCTCCGCCACCGACAGGGGCGTCCGCCGCCAGGCCTTCTCGTTCCCGGCCGCGTTGCCGAAGTTCTTGGCCGCCACCCGGGCGAGCGTCTCGTGCGAGATGCCGTGGTCGTGCATATAGCGGTTGATCTTCATGCCGAAGAAGTGCGTGGTGAGGAACAGCCCCGTCTGCCCGTACCAGGACGGGATACCGGCCACGGACGGATCGGCGGCGAACGCGCCGCGCGGGTGCTTGTCCAGGCCGATCGCGATGGTCAGGTCGTGCTCGCCGGTCTCGATCGCGCGGGCGGCCAGCGCGATCGCCGTGCCGGCCGTGGCACAGCCGTTGAACACGCCGCGCAGCGGCACACCGGTCAGGCCGAGCCGGGCCACGATGGCGTCCGGGTTGGCGACCTCGTAGCTGCCGATGTAACCGCCCTGGATCTGCGGCCAGGTGACGCCCGCGTCGGCGAGGGCCAGCCGTACCGCGTCCGCGCCCATGTCCAGCGCGGGCTTGCCGGGGAACCGGCCGAAGGGGTGCAGGCCCACCCCGATGATGACGGCCTCGGTCATGACGTCTCCTCCTCGGACCGGTCGGACTCCTCGGACCGGTCGGACTCCTCGGCCGGGGCGAACGCGAAGGTCATGACCTCGGTGCCGTCGTCCCGCACGGTGTACGGCACCAGGGCCAGCCGCATCTCCTGCCCGATCCTGAGCTTCTCCGGGTCGGGTTCGGTGAGGCGGGCCTCGACGAGCAGCTCGCCGGGGAGCTCGACGTAGCCGACCGCGTAGGGCTCGAAGGCTTCCGGCCCGTCGTACGGCGGGGTGGGAGGGCGGAAGTTCTGGGTGGTGTACGTCCACAGCCTGCCCCGGTCCGCGAGCAGCCGTTCCTTCGACCGAGGACTCGCGCACCGGACGCAGTCAGGGGCTGCCGGGAAGCTCACCAGCCCGCAGTCCGCGCACTCGGAGCCGATGAGCCGCAACGGGGCGTCCGGCCAGGTGAACAGGCCCTCGGCGACAGATTCTTGACGGATCGTCATCTCAGACCCCGTTCCGGTTGCCGAGGGCGTCGGCGTTCGGAGCCGCCTTGGCCACCAGGTTCGGAACGACCGAGGACAGCTGCTCCGGGGTCCAGCGGGACTCCGCGCTCGCGGCGGGGCCGTTGACCCAGCCCTCCAGGACCGTGATGCGGTTGCCCATGACGCCGAAGACCCGGCCGGTGACCTCGCGGGAGGCGGCGGAGCCGAGCCAGACGACGAGCGGGGAGATGGCCTCGGGGGTGAGGTCCTGGGCCTCGGCGGCCTGCCGCATCATCTCGATGTCCTCGGTCAGCCGGGTGAGCGCGGTGGGCGCGATGGCGTTCACCGTCACGCCGTAGCGGGCGAGTTCGGCGGCGGCGATGACGGTGAGGCTGGCGATCCCGGCCTTGGCGGAGCCGTAGTTGGACTGGCCGGGGTTGCCGAAGACGCCGGACGGGGAGGTCGTGTTAATCACCCGGGCGTCGTTGCCGTGACCGGCCTTGGCGCGCTCGCGCCAGTACGCGGCCGCGTGGTGCAGGGTCGCGAAGCCGCCCTTGAGGTGGACGGCGAGCACGCTGTCCCAGTCCTGCTCGGTCATCGACACGATCATCCGGTCCCGCAGGATGCCGGCGTTGTTGACCAGCACGTCCAGGCCGCCGTACGTGTCCACCGCCTGCCGTACCAGACGGCCGGCGCCGTCCCAGGCGGAGATGTCGTCCGTGTTGGCCACGGCCTCGCCGCCGGCCGCGACGATCTCGTCCACCACGGCCTGGGCGGGCCCGGCCGAGGCACCCGCGCCGTCCCGCGCCCCGCCCAGGTCGTTTACCACGACCTTCGCCCCGTGCGCGGCAAAGGCCAGGGCGTGTGCCCGGCCGATCCCGTTGCCGGCGCCGGTGACGACCACGACCCGGCCGCCGACCACTCCTTCGGACATCCTCAACTCCTAGGTGACTCAGTTCAGTTGGCCTCTGCGAGCAGAATCCGTGGGTCCTCGCTGCCACAGCCGCAACGGCCGCCCACGACGCGGCCCGCGATGCCGAGCGGGGTCTCGGGCAGCGGTGAGGTGCGCCCCTCGCCGGCCGCGACGGACAGCTGTCCGTCGCGCTCGCTCACCCGCCACTCGACGGCATCGACATGCGCGCCGCCCCGTTCGGGGCATTCCAGCGCGAGGGCCGGTCCCACGGCCGAGATCACACAGGCGGACACCCCCACCCCGCGCAGCACGGGTACGGCGGGAGGCCGGGCCAGCACGACCGACGTGGACCGGAACATCTCACCGATGTCCGCCGCGCCGGCCAGTCCCTCCAGGGTCTCGGCCGACAGGCCGATCACCGCGTGCGGATCGAGCTCACGGTGGAAGACGGCGGTACGGCGGTGGTCCCAGCCCATCGCCTCCGCGATGCCGTACGTGACGTGCAGCGTGCGCAGGGCGCCGATCACCGCGTGGCCCCAGAAGCCCTCGAATCCGGAGGCGGTGAGCAGTGCCCGCTGCCCGGCGGCGAGGCCGTGCTCGCGCAGCCGTGCGGTGACCCAGTCGGTGTCCCGGGCGAGTTCCGCCCAGGTCATTTCCATGTCGCGGGTGCCACCGGCCGTGGGGAAGCGGACCAGGTAGGCGAGTTCGGGCCGGTCGAGGGTCCTGGCCCGGGCGAGGGTCGCGGCGCGGGCCATCAGTGCTTCACCACCCGGGGGAACTTGGCGACGCTGGTCATGGTCTTCAACAGGTCCTCCTCGGTGCGCATGTCGAGCACCGGCTTGACGCCGGTCCGCTCGCGCACGGCCTCGCCCAGCCGCCCGGCCAGCGCGTCGACGTCGCCGGTGAGCGCGGGGTCGTAGCCGACACGCAGGCGCAGTTCGTCGACCTCGCGGCCGTCCCGGACGATCTGGAACACTCCGGCGACCGTTTCAGGCTGGTCCTCCACCGCCTGCCAGACGTCCCGGAGGACCACCGACCGCCCCTGGACGACCGTCTCGTCGCCGCGCCGGCCGGCCACCCACATCCGGGCGTGGGTCCGTCCGCAGCCGCAGCGGTCCCGTGACATGCGGACCAGGTCCTCGCTTCGGTAACGGATCAGCGGCGCGGCCCGGTTGTCCAGGTCGGTGGCGACCAGCTCGCCGAGGTCGCTCTCCGGTACGTCGCGCCAGCCGTCCTCCCCGACCTCGACGCACTCGGCGAAGACGGTGTCCTCCCAGAGGTGGAAACCGTCGTGTTCACGGCACTCCCAGGCGGTCCCGGTGTCGGCGGCGCTCGTGTACTCGTAGACGTCGATGCCCCAGTCGTCGCGGATCCGCTCGCGCATCTTCCGGCTGAGGGGCTGCCCGGCGCAGGAGGCGCCCTTGAGGGAGGAGAAGGCCTCCTTCAGGTCGACCTTCTCGGCGAGATGCTCCAGCTCCACCATCTGCGGATACATCATCTGGAGGTAGGCCGGCCGGTAGGTGCGCAGGGCCTCGACGACCTCGTGCATCCTGCCGAGCCAGGTGTCGACCTCGATGACCACCGCGCCGAGCGCCTGATAGCCGGGGTCCATGAGGTTGCGGAAGGTTCCGGGCGGACTGAGCACCCGGTCGCCCGGCCTGAGGCCCAGCTCCCACAGGTCCCGCACCTGCGCGGTGACCAGGGGCGGGGCGTCCTGCCAGATCTCGGCGAAGAACTCCGGATCGCCGGTGGTTCCCGAGCTGGAGGAGACCGAGGTCAGTTCCTCCACCGGGACGCAGAGCAGCCCGCCGAAGGGGTCGCCGGTGCGGGCCCGGTAGGAGCGCACCATGTCCTTGGTGATGAAGGGAATCCGTGCCCGGAAGTCCTCCAGCGACCGTATGTCGCGAGGGTGCACCCCGTGACCGTCCCAGAGTTCGCGGTAGAAGGCGGAGTTCGCGTGGGCGTACGCCACCAGCTCCAGCACCCGCTCCTCCTGCTGTGCCCGCAGACGCTCCCGGGGCATGGTCTCCACCTGCGGCTCGAAGTACCTGTCCCCGGCGTGCCCGTCACCCACCATGGCGCCTCCTCGCGGCTCAGTGCCCAGATCTTCCGTCTATCAGCGCAATCAGTCAACTATTTTGACGGATTCAAGTCGAGAGCCCGCACCGCCTTCCATTCCGCCGTTCATACAACTAAAATCGCTAACTGATTACATCCATTGACTCGAAGGGGCGTCATGTCGAAGATCTGGGTCAACTCGGGGGACTCCCATGTCATGGAACCCGCCGACGTGTGGACCGCGAGGCTGCCCGAGCGGCTCGGCGCCCGCGCCCCCCGCAGCGAGCGCGGCGAGAAGTACGAGATGCTCTACATCGACGGCGAGCGCATCGACCGCCAGCTCGGCGACTTCATGGACGCCATGCGTCCGCCGGGCGCCTGGGACCTGAAGGTCCGGCTCAAGGACCTCGACCAGGAAGGCGTCTGGTCCCAACTGGCCTTCCCCTCCATGGGGTTCTGGCTGGTGTCGATCACCGACCGGGAACTCGCCCGGGAGACCGTACGGGTCTGGAACGACTGGGCGCACGAGGAGATCCTGAGCAGGAACAAGCGGGTGATCACCACCGCCTGCGTCTCGACGGCCGACATCGGCGACGCGGTCGCCGAGCTGGAACGGGCCGCCGAGCTGGGCTTCAAGGCGGTCTTCCTGCCGTGCTCGACACGGGAGGGCGAGGAGTACGCCCTGGACCGCTGGGAGCCGCTGTGGACCGCGGCCGAGCGGGCGGGCATCGTGCTCGGCTTCCACATCGGCACGGGCGGCCAGAACGTCGTCTTCCGCGGCCCCGGCGGCGCGGTCGTCAACTACATGGAGACGACCTACCCGGGCATGCGGGTGGTCTCCCACATGGTCGCGGGCGGCGCCCTGGACCGTCACCCGGACCTGAAGATCCTCATTGCGGAGGGCGGTGCCGGCTGGGTGCCGGCCATCGGCGACCGGATGGACGAGGCGTACCGCCAGCACGGCATGTTCGTCCGGCCCAAGCTGAGCCGGCTGCCCAGCGAGATCATCAGGCAGCAGGTGTACGCCTCCTTCCAGCACGACAAGAGCTCGGTGGAGATCGTGGAGTCGACGGGCTACCGCAATGTGATGTGGGGCGACGACTACCCCCACCTGGAGGGGACGTACGGGCACACCCAGTCCACGCTCCAGGACCTGTTCGCCGGCGTGCCGGACGACATCCGCGACCGTGTCACGCGGGGCACCTTCAACGAACTGTTCGACCTGCCCGAGCAGACTCCCCGGGAAGCGGCCGTCTGAGCCGCACGAAACCGCTGCCGTGACCCACTACCCCGAAGACCTGGAACGGCCCGGGCTCGTCAGGACCGGGCGGTCGACGTTCGTCAGACCCGTCCGGCCCGAGGACGCCGACCGGCTGGTCGACTTCGTCGGCAGCCTGTCCCGGGCCACCCTGGCCTACCGCTCCCTCGGCCCGGTGGTCCGCGCCCGCGACGACGTCATCCGGCGCGGCGCGCACGTGGACTACCTCGACGAGCTGGCGCTGGTCGCCCTGGCCGGCGACGAGATCGCCGGACTGGTCCGCTACGTCCGTGATCCCGAGCGGCCCGAGCACGCCGAGGTCACCTTCACCATCCGGGACGACCACCAGAGCGAGGGGTTCGGCAGGCTGCTCCTGGAGCACATCGCCGCCGCCGCACGCGCCCGGGGCATCCGGGTGCTGGAGGCCGACGTCCTCGCCGACAACACCCGGATGATCAATGTGTTCCTCGGCTCCGGCTACCGGGTCGAGAGCGGGCCGCCCGGCCAGATCATCCACTTCGAGATCGCCGTGGACCCGCAGACGCTGGCGGTGGCCCGGGCCGAACGCCGCGAGCACACGGCCGTACGACGCTCCCTGCGGCCGCTGCTCGAACCGCGGTCGGTCGCGGTGATCGGCGCCAACCGCGACCCGCTGACGATCGGCCACGAGATCGTGGCCAACCTGCTGCGGGGCGGCTTCGGCGGCAGCGTGTTCCCGGTCAACCCGCGGGCCGAGCGGATCGCCGGAGCACGGGCGTATCCCAGCGTGCGGGAGCTTCCCGAGGCGCCGGATCTCGCGATGGTGGCCGTGCGGGCCGAGGCGGTGCCCGCTGTCGTACGGGAATGTGCCGAGGCCGGGGTCAAGGCGGTGGTCGTCGTCTCGACCGGCTTCCGGGAGACCGGAGCCGAGGGGCGGGCGACCGAGCTGGAGCTGGCCCGCTTCGCCCGCGCCTCCGGGATGCGGCTGGTGGGCCCGAACTGCATGGGCGTGGTCAACACGACCCCGGCGGCGCGGCTGGCGGCGACCTTCTCGCCCGCCCTGCCGGCACCGGGCCGGGTGGCGATGTCGAGCCAGTCCGGGCCGCTGGGGCTCGCGGTGCTCGACTACGCCCGCCGGCTGCGGCTCGGCTTCTCCGGCTTCGTGTCGGTGGGCCACGCCGTCGACGTCTCCACCAACGACCTGCTGCAGTGGTGGGAGGAGGACCCCGCGACCTCGGTGATCCTGCTGCACGTCGAGACCTTCGGCAATCCGCGCCGGTTCGCCCGCGTCGCCCGCCGTGTCGCACCGCGCAAGCCGATCGTCGCGGTCCACCCCGGCCACGCGGACTCGGCGGCCGCCTCCCTGTTCGCCCAGTCCGGCGTGATCCGCACCCGCAGCCTCCAGGAACTGTTCGACGTCGCCCTGCTGCTCGCCCACCAGCCTCCCCCGCCCGGCAACCGGGTCGCCGTGATCACCAACGCGGGCGGGCCCGCGGCGCTGACGGTCGGGGCGTGCACGGCGAGCGGCCTGTCCGTGCCCCCGCTCGGCGAACGCGCCCGTCACACGCTCCGCGCGGCCCTCGCGCCGCAGGCCGACGTCACCAACCCGGTCGATCTGACCCCCACCGCCACGGCCGCCCACTACCGGCAGGCGCTGGACGCGGTACTGGCCGACGACGGTGTCGACGCGGCCGTCGTGCTGTTCATGCCGCCGCTGGCGGACAAGCCCGACGAGGTGGCGTCGGCGATCCTCGACGCCGCCGCGTCCCGGCCCGAGAAACCGGTGGTGACCAGCTTCCTCGGCGGTGCGGGCGTGGCCGATCTCCTGCACCGGGGCGACCTGGTGATTCCGACCTACACGTTCCCCGAGGCGGCGGCCGCCTCTCTCGGACACGCGGCGGCCTACCAGGCCTGGCGCAGCACCCCGGCAGGCGTCGTCCCGGATCTCGCGGGCGTCGACGCCGAGCGGGCTCGCGCACTGGTCGCCGCCTGCGCCCCCGGTCCGATGCCGGAGCCGGCCGCCGCCGAACTGCTGGGCGCGTACGGAATCGCCGTGGGCGCCGCCGAACCGGGCCCCGGACCCGGAACCGAACCGGCCCCCGGCACCGGGCCGGAACCGGCCGCCGCACGGACCGCGTTCCTCACCGTCGGCGCCGATCCGGTCTTCGGCCCGGTGGTCTCCTTCGGCCTCACCGGCGACTACGCCGACCTCATGGCGGACGTCGTCCATCGCGTCACCCCGCTCAGCGACCGCGACGCCAGGGAGATGGTCCGCTCGCTGCGCGCGGCACCGCTGCTGGACGGCCGGGCGGGCGGGCCCGGAGTGGATCTGCCGGCCCTCGAGGAGACCGTCCTGCGGATCTCGGCGATGGTCGACGACCTCCCCGAGATCGAGGCGCTGGAACTGCGCCCGGTACGGCTGTTGCCGCCCGGCGACGGGGTGGCGGTGGCGCACGCCACGATCAGGATCTCGGCCGAACCCGCAGGAGGCCTCGCATGACAGCAGGAAGACCCCCACGGCATCGGGCGACCCCGCATCACGGCAAAGCGTCACGTACGACAGGAGGAAGCCCCTCATGAAGGTGGGTGTCTACTTCGACCTGCGCAACCCGCCACCGTGGCAGCGAAGCTGGTCGCGGGTGTACGGGTTCGCCCTGGAGATGTGCGAGGAGGCGGACCGGCTCGGCCTGGACTCCGTCTGGTTCTCCGAACACCACGGCTTCGAGGACGGCTATCTCCCCCAGCCACTCACCATGGCGGCCGCCGCAGCGGCCCGCACCCGGCGCGTGCGCCTGGGCACCGCCGTCATCCCGGCACCGCTGCACGCGGCTCCCGAGATCGCCGAGCAGGCCGCCCTCGTGGACATCATCAGCGACGGCCGCGTGGACCTCGGGCTCGGCACCGGTTACCGGGTGCCGGAGTACCGGCTCTACGGAGCCGACCTCGCCAAGCGCTACACCACGACCGACCAGCGGGTGCGGGAGATCCGGGGCCTGTGGGCCGAATCCCTGGTCACGCCCGGCCCGGTCCAGGACCCGCTGCCCATCTGGCTGGGCTACCAGGGCCCCCAGGGCGCCCGGCGGGCCGGCCGGCTCGGCACCGGGCTGCTCTCCCTCAACCCGGCACTGCTGGCGCCGTACCGGCAGGGGCTCGCGGAGAGCGGGTACGAGGTGTCGGCGGGCCGGATGCAGGGCTCGTTCACCACGTTCGTCACCGAGGACCCCGACCGCGACTGGCCGGTGGTCCGCAGGCATCTGGCGTATCAGTGGGACAGCTACCGCCGCTACATGGTCGAGGGGACCGGCCAGCCCGCCCCTCGCCCCATCGACCCCGAGAAGTGGCGGGAGACCGGGCTGCGCGCGACCGGCGTGGGACAGTTCCTGTACGGCACACCGCAGGAGACCGCCGATGCCATCAAGGCGTATGTGGCGGGCCTGCCGGTCGAGGGGGTTTTCCTGTGGGCCTCGCTGGCCGGGATGCCCGAGGAGATGGTGGCCCGCCAGGTCCAGCTGATCGCGGGGAAGCTGCGCCCGCTGCTGGCCGATGTCTGACACGCCGGCGCCCAGAACCCCGACGCCCGACACCCCGACGCCCGTCCGCCCGCCCCGCAGGAGGAGCCACACCATGTCCACGACGACACCGACGGGCCCCTGGGCGGGCGCCGACTTCCAGGAGCCGCCCCGCACTCCCGGCGGAGTGGCCCTCTGCGGGGCGTGCCGCGCCGCGGCTTCCTGCCGGCTGGGGGTGCAGCGGGAGCGGCTCGACGCGGACGGGGCGGCCGTGTTCGAGCTGTCCTGCCCACGGGACCAGGAGGGCGGGCCCGATGTCGCGCACGGTGGCTGGACGGCCGCCGTCCTGGACGACTGCCTCGGCCATCTGCCGCTACTGCACCGGGTGTTGAGCGTGACGGCGGAACTGACCGTGAGCTTCGTGAAGCCGGTGCCGGTCGAACGGCCGCTGGAGGTCCGGGCCTGGGTGGAGAAGCGGGAGGGCAGGCGCTGGTACATCGCGGGCGAGATGGTGCTGCTGCCCGCACGTGCCGTGCTGGCCCGGACCTCCGGGATCTGGGTGACCCGGGACCCGGGCCACTTCGCACGGCACCAGGAGTGGCTGGCCGGACAGGACAGGGCCGGCGAGGCTCAGTAGGACCTGAGCCCCATGCTGCGGGCGATGCCGTTGCGCTGGATCTGGCTCGTGCCGCCGGAGATCGTGGCCACGATCGACTCCCGGTAGCGGAAACTCATGACGCTCTCCGTCGAGAACCCGTGCCCCGCGCACACCTGCATCCCGAGCCGGGCGGCCGCCACATACGTCTCCGAGCCCTTCAGCTTCGCCATCGAGCCCTCCCGTGTGCAGGGCCTGCCCTGGGCGAGCAGCCAGGCGGCGCGGTAGGCGAGCAGCCGGGCGGAGTCTATTTCGGTCTGCAGGTCGGCCATGGCGTGGGCGAGCGCCTGGAAGTTGCCGATCGGACGGCCGAAGGCGTGCCGGGTGCGGGCATAGTCGAGCATCTCGTCGAGCGTGGCCTGGGCGGCGCCCAGATATCCTCCGCTGATGATCACCTTCTCCAGCTCGATGTTGGAGAGCATGACCTTCCAGCCGTCGTCGCGCGGGCCGACGAGGCTCTCCTTCGGCACGAGCGCGTCGTTGAAGAAGACCTCGTTGGTGCCGAGGATGTGCCGCGCGAGGGTCGGCGTGCGGCGCACCTCGACACCCTTTGTCGACGGATCGACGAGCAGCAGGCTGATACCGCCGTGCTTGGGTTCG
The DNA here is from genome assembly GCF_042899865.1 of Streptomyces sp. NPDC013157. NCBI lineage: Bacteria > Bacillati > Actinomycetota > Actinomycetes > Kitasatosporales > Streptomycetaceae > Streptomyces > Streptomyces sp. NPDC013157. Next base: position 1,033,038 of record NZ_JBIBAK010000002.1, read on the forward strand.
CGGGGTCCGGTGCGCACATAGGTCGCGATGGTCGTGTCGGGCAGGCCGGCGCCCGTGCACCACGCCTTCTGGCCGCGGACGAGGAAGTGGTCCCCGTGATCCTCGGCGGTGGTGCGCAGCGCAGCGGCGTCGGACCCGCTGTCCGGCTCGCTGAGGCCCACGGCCAGTCGGTGGCGCCCCGTCATCACCTGTTCGCGGATGAATTCGCGCTGCGCGTCGTCGCCCCACCGGAACACCGTGATCCCGGGAATGAGTACCCCGATGTAGCACATGGCGACGTCGAAGCTGGCCCGTCCCAGCTCCTCGGCGATCAGGATGAGCTCGACCGGCCCGCCGCCGTCGCCGCCCTCCGCCTCGCTGAAGGGGAGCGAGAACCAGCCCAGGTCGGCCATCCCCCGGAACAGCTCGGGTGGTACGACGCCCTCCTCGTCCCACTGTTTGGCCTTCTCGGCCGGGCACACGTCGGCGACGAACTGCCGTGCCGTCGCGCGCAACAGGTCCTGCTCGTCGGTCAGCCCGAAGTCCACGGCCGCTCCCTGCACCATTCGGCATTCATCTATCTAATTATTCTATGTTAGCTGATACAGCGAGTTCCCTGTAGAGGTCTGCCGAGGCACTCCATCCACGGTCCGGGGGGCGAGGGAGGCGAGACCCGGCACCAGGTCGTCATCACCGTCAGCCGCCCACCCGGCGCGGCCAGCGCCACGCCACACACGTCGTCGCTGGCGCCGGACCTCCCGAGGTCCTCGGCGTAGTCGCGAAGCGCATCGCCCCGTACTTCCGGATACGCTCCACCTTCGGCAGCCCCTGCTTCGCCGTCCACTTCTCTTTGTAGACCTCCGTCAAACGCTCGATGGCCAAGTCCTGGTTCACGAACCCGAACTCTTCCACCTGCTTGCCGGCGGCCGACCGGTACCGGATCACGTAGGGGGCGGGGGCACTTCGCCCACCGCGGGCGCTGGTGCCCGCACTCCTTGAAGAACGACCCCATGCTGGGCATGGCCGAGCAGGTCCATGGGCTGGCCGTGCAGGCGTACGACCGCATGATCGGCCTCCAACTCCGTGAGCTGTCCGTCGACGGGTGCATCACCAAGGCTCCCTGCGGCAGCGAGAGAGCCGGACGTTCCCTGGTCGACCGGGGCAAGCAGGGCCTGAAGCGCTCAGTGGCCACCGAAGCCCGCGGCGTCCCGATCGGTCTCGTCTCGGCCGGGGCCAACCGTCATGACTCCCCGCTGCTCGTGCCCACCCTGGAGGCCGCGAAGAAGCAGATCGGTGTGTTTCCCGAGCAGGTCAACGTCAACGTGGACCGGGGATATGACAGTGACAAGACCCGAGCCGCGCTCGAGAAAATGGGCTTCACCGGCGAGATCGCCCGCAAGGGCGTGCCCGCACCGATCCAGGCCGGCAAGAGGTGGGTCGTGGAGCGGAGCCACGCATGGATGAACGGCTTCGGCAAGCTCCGCTGCTGCACCGAGAAGCGCCAGTGCACTGTGGACTTCTACCTCTACCTGTCCGCCGCAATCGTCACGCTCCGCATGCTCATCCGCCGCGCGACCCCGTTCTACCGCTGGGACGGACAGCCCACCACCAAGAGACTCAAGTGACGCCTGCTGACGGGCGTCCGTCTGCGTCGGGGGGACAAGCACTGCCGCACGCCTGGGGAAGGCGCGCTGCTCAACGAGGGCAGGGCCGGCCCGCGCTCCTGGCTGTAGAGGCCGTGGTGATGATGGCGTCGAGCCGGTCCCGGGTTTTCACCAGGGTGCTGACCTGCGTATCGATGCGGTCCCGCTCGGCCGACAGCCGGTCGAGCAGCGCGGGGGTCACGTCACCGGTCTCGACGCACGGCAGCAGTTCCAGGATCGCCCTGCTCGGCAGCCCTGCGGAGTACAGCTGCTGAATCAGCTGGACGCGGTCGACCGCGCTGTCCGGGTACTGCCGCTGGCCGCTGGGGCTGCGCGCCGAGGCCAGCAGGTCCTGCTCTTCGTAGTAGCGCAGTGCCCGCACGCTCACGCCCACCCTTGAGGCCAGCTCACCGATACGCATCAACGCCCCCTCCATGACCTGGATCACATTCCTTGCCTCTGACGTCAACGTCAGGTTCTAGCGTAGCCCGTGAACAGCCCGGACAGGAATCACCTCACCACTGCCAGGAGACTCCCCATGAAGATCACCGGTTCCGTCGCCCTCGTCACCGGCGCCAACCGCGGCATCGGCAGGCACTTCGCCCAACAGCTCCTGCACCGGGGCGCCACCAAGGTCTACGCGACCGCGCGCACCCCCCACCTCGTCGACCTCCCCGGTGTGGAGGTACTGCGGCTCGACATCACCGATCCGGCTTCGGTCGCCGCCGCGGCGGGCGCGGCCTCGGACGTCACCCTCTTGATCAACAATGCCGGCGTCTTCACCCAGCAGAACCTCGTCACCGGGGACCCCGAGAAGATCCGGCTGGAGATGGACACCAACTACTTCGGCACCCTCAACGTGGTCCGGGCGTTCACTCCCGTCCTGGCCGCCAACGGCGGCGGGGCCATCCTCAACGTCCTGTCGGCAATGTCCTGGCTCGCCTACGACGGGGCCAACGCCTACAGCGCGTCGAAGGCGGCGGCGTGGAGCCTCACCAACGGCATCCGCCTCGAACTCGCGGGCCAGGGAACCGCGGTGACGGGCCTGCACCTGGCCAGCACCGACACCGACATGATGGCCGGGTGGGACGTGGAGAAGAACGACCCCGCCGATGTCGTGCGCGCCGCCCTCGACGGTATCGAGGCCGGGAAGATGGAGATCCTCGCCGACAACAACTGCGTCCAGCTCAAGGCGGCCCTGTCCGCCGACCCGAGCGTGCTCTATCCGCAGGCGGTTCCCGCCGCCTGACCCTTAGACAGGAGTGTCGGAGAACGAGTTCACCGTCCGGGCCTGGGTGAACAGGGCCGCCTGGGCAGCCTCGTCGATGGGGGCGAGTTGGGTCGGGAAACCTTCGGCGGTCGCAGCCGTCGTCATAGCACAGGCCTTAGTTCGTAGGTGTTGAGAAAATCAACGCCACAGGCCGAGCGACGCATCACCCCCGGTGAAAGCTCCCGGTGGGTGATGGGTGGGCGGCCGTGAGTCAGTTTCGGGGCGTGTCGTTCAGGGGCAGGGCGCGGTGGTAGGCGGCGACGGCCACCGCGGCGACCGCGACGTGCATGAGCACCAGTCCGATGATCCCGGCGGCATCGGCGTGCGGAATGTAGTCGCTGACGAGCATCAGCAGGTCGGGGACGAAGGAGATGACCACGACGGCGGGGACCAGCCAGGACAGCAGGGCGCGGGGCCGGGCCGACCACCGGCGGATCACCGCCCATCCGACTGCGCCGATGATGACGCCCAGGACAGTGAAGGTGACGTATGGCCCGGGCTGGAGGGGCTCGAAGTCGTCGGAGGCTCCGGCCGCGCGGGAGACCAGGGCGATCAGCGCGTCGGCGATGATCGCGGCCACGGTGCCCGCGATCAGCCATCCCGCGGATGCGGCCCGGCTGGGCGCGGAGCGTATGGATCGCGCCGGTGCAGGGGTGGCGGAGGAAGGCGTGGTGGACATGGGAAGACTCCTTCGGTGACGGGCGGTCGGCCGCTTGGGGCCCTGTGTTCCACCCGGGCGTCAGGCGGTTTTCGGAAGCGGCTGCGTACACCACCCGCCACCTACACAGCATGTGCGGGTTCAAGAGCCGGATCGACTACGGGAACGAGTACTGGGCCGGACCCACCGTGGGACTGGCCGCATAGGAAGGGCTCCACACTTCGACGGGATTGACAGACGCCGGCTGCTCATCAACCGCGGACGACGTGCAGCACCTTGGTCTCGGTGTAGGACAGCAGGCCGGCCAGGCCGCCGGCCACGCCAAGGCCACTCCACTTGTGCCCGCTGAAAGGCACGCCGGGTGCCGGCAAGGCGTGCGTGTTGACCCAGGAAGTCCCGCATTCCAGCCGGGCCGCGACCGCCGCGGCCCGCTCCGGGTCCGCGCTCCACACCGAGCCGTCGAGCCCGAAGTGGGTACGGTTGGCCCGGGCCACCGCGTCCTCGACGTCGTCGTACGGGATCACCGGCAGAACGGGCCCGAACTGCTCCTCGTCGACGACGCGCACGCCGTCCTCGAGATCCCTCAGGATGGTCGGCGCGAAGAAGGAGCCGTCACCGTCCAGGCGCCGGCCACCGGCGGCCGCGGTGGCACCGCCGGCCAGCGCGTCCGACACCAGCTCCTGGACCCTGGCGAACTGCGGCGCGGTGGCGAGCGGTCCCATCTGGACGCCGGGGAGCATGCCGTCGCCCACTTCGACCGACCGTGCCCGGTCCGCCAGGGCGTCGACCACCTCGGTGTACCGGGCGCGGGGTACATAGAGACGTTTCATCGCCGCGCAGATCTGCCCGCAGTTGACGAACGCGCCCCAGAACAACTTGTCGGCCATGGCGTCGAGGTCGACGTCGTCGAGGACGATGCCCGCGTCGTTGCCGCCCAGTTCCAGGGTGAGGCGTTTGAGGTCGGGCGCAGCCGACGCCGCCACGTGCTTTCCGGCGGCGACCGAACCCGTGAACGTCACCTTGCGGACTACGGGGTGTTCGGCGAGCTGTGCACCCAGCGGGTCCCGGCCGCTGATGACGTTCAGCACGCCCGGCGGCAGCACGTCGCGCAGAACGACTCCGAGTGCGAGCGAGGACAGCGGCGTGAAAGGAGACGGCTTGAGTACCACCGTGTTGCCGGCCAGCAGGGCCGGCGCGAATTTACTCGCGGCGAGGATCAGCGGGACATTCCACGGGGTGATCGCCGCGACCACGCCCATGGGCTGGTGCAGCACCTCTATCCGCTCCTTGTCGTCGTCCCGGATCACCTCCCGGGGCAGGTCGAGGGCGGCCGTGCCCCGCAGGGTCAGCGCGGTCGCCATAACCTCGAAATGCGCGTCGGCCAGGGGCTTGCCCTGCTCCATTGTGAGCAGGGTGGCGAGGTCCTCGGCGCTGTCCTCGATGCGTGCGGCCGCGGCCAGCAGCGCGCTGCGGCGAGCGCCGATGTCGTCGCGCCAGAGCGGGAAGGCGTCGGCGGCCGCTTGCACCGCGTCGTCCAGCTGAGCTGGTGAGCACTCGGGGGCCTGGGCGAAGACCCGGCCGGTGGCGGGGTTGCGCACCCCGAAGGTATCGACAGTGTGGACGTCCTTGCCGCCCACTGTCATCGGGTGGTTTTGCTCGGACACGGTGTCTCCTGGAGTGTGGGGCGGCCGGTGCCGTCAGGAATATGAGGAGCGTGGCGGGGAGATCAGCGAGTACCGTGGTCGGAACGGGGTCCCAGTTCCGTCAGGACACGACGTGCATGCGGCAGGGAACGGCGTTGAGCTCGTCCGGTCCGTTCTCGCCGACGACGACGGTGCCGCCGATGTTGACACGGTGCTGTCCCGTACAGGCGTTGGGTTCAAAAGCGAATGCCATGCCTGGGACGAGTTCCAGGTCGGAGATCGGCTCGACGGTACGGAAGACACGGCGGGTGTCCTGGCCGGGGATCTGTTCGGCGTTCAGAGCGATGTGCCCCGCGAAGGCCGCGGGAGTGAGACTGTGTACCAGGGGGGTCATGTTGTAGTGGCCGGCCTTCAGGAGGGGCTCGCTCATGGCCTTGGCCAGGTCGAGGAAGGCGGCTCCCGGACGCAGGGCCTGGAGTCCGGCGTCGTAGCAGTCGCGCGCGACGTCGTGGAGCGTGTGCAGCACCTTCGGCACCGGCTCGACGGCGACGGACATCTGGACCTGTGTCTCGAACCCGCCGTAGCAGGACATGATCTCGGCCTGGACCAGGTCGCCGGGCTCGACTGTCCGGGAGGGGCCGCCGGCGTAGGTCCAGTAGGGCGGCGCCCAACCGGGGTCGTCGGCGCCGACGCTCATGATGACGTGCGGGTAGGTCGTGGTGCACGAGTTACGGTGCAGCACCTCCACGACGGCCGCGTAGATCTCGGCCTCGCGCACGCCGGGCCGGATCATCTCCAGCATGGTCTGGCAGGCTTCCTCGGCCGCCCGGGCGGAGTGGCGGACCAGTTCCAGTTCCTGCGGCGTCTTGGGCAGCATCGTCTGGGCGAAGTCGAGGGACATGTCCTCGAATTCGGCGTCGGGCAGGTTGTTGAGGACGTAGTCCCACATCATGTGGGTGATGAGGCCCTCCATTTCCCCCGCAGAGCTCCCGGTCATGCCGACCACGCCGATACGACTCGACGTCAGTCCCTCTTCGGTGAGTGCCTGGACCACCCCGCGGCCGAACGGACCGACACGTACATCGTCGATCCAGAAGCGCACATCCCGCATGTTCGCGGCCAGGCGGCGGGTGTAGCGGTGATGGGTCCAGGTGAGGTGGACGGGGTCGCGGTCGGCGAAGAAGACGACCACACCGTCGAGGACCTCGTTGGCGAGGTAACCCTCGTACCGCTCGCGGCCCTTGAGGCCGAAGACGAGCAGACAGTCAAGGTCCTTGTCCCGCATGAAGGCACGCGTGCGCTGCCAGCGCAGCTCACGAGCGGCGAACGGGAGAACGGGATACTCGTTGGCGGTCATGCCCCTGCCCCTTCGACGGATCCCCCGACGGCGGCCTCGGCGAGGTCGCTCTCCAGGATTTTCGGATCGGCGCCTGCCGCCTCTGCCACATCCCGGTAGTACTGCAGCCAGTCGGTGCCCTCGGGGACGTGGCCGCCGCCGGCCATGAGGCCGCGGGTGAGCTCGGTGTCGTCCACGGTGGCCGGGAGCTCCCCGGTCGCGGCGTATGCGTCGACGGCCTTGAGGATGCGCCGCCGCGTCCGGCTGATCATCAGATCCGAGGCGGACAGGTGCTCGAAACTCCGGTCCACGACCGGTCCCATGCTCTCCGAGATCATCTTGTCCTGGATCTGGATGCCCTGGACTCCGGAGTAGTTGCCCTTCGCCTGGGCGTCCCGGTCAAGGAAGTAGTCGTTTTCCTCGGACGGTGTGAGCCGCCCCCTGCCGTACCAGTCGCCGCTGTTGGGCTGGAGCAGGTCGGCCATCCGCACCACGACGCCCGGCAGCTTCGCCAAGGGGGCCAGGAAGATCGACTTGCCGTCCACCAGCGCCCGCGGCCGGCTGAGCTGGAAGATCATGGAGTGGGTGTCGTCCATCGGCAACCAGAACCGCACGACGGGCTCTTCAGCATCGAAGGCGTTCTGACCGGGGATGGTCCAGGACGGCAGCAGCTGCTGGGTGTAGTGCCAGTAGTCGGGAGCGCAGCTGTCCGGCCTGCGGTGGCCCTCCATGGTGCCCCCGACGGTGTTGACGACCTTGGTCTCTACAGCCCTGCCGGTGGTGAGCCACTTGATGACGAAGTGCTCGCCGGCGTCCTCGGGGTCGTGGCCGCCGTGGTGGAGGAAGGCGAGGTGGGCCGCGTCGATGTCACCCTCCATGCCCTGGAGCCAGTTGCACTCGCGCAGCCACATCTGGATCTCCAGCTCCTCGTCATCGGCGACCACACCGATCACGGGCAGCGGCGGGGGATCCTCACGCGACCCCATGTAGATCCAGACGAGGCCGTTGCGCTCCCGCACCGAGTAGGCCTTGGCCCGCACGCGGGTGGGCACGCGTCCTCCCGCGCTGCTCGGAATGTCGATGACGCGGCCCTCCACGTCGAACATCCAGCCGTGGTAGGAGCAGCGCAAGCCGCCTTCCTCGTTGCGGCCGAAGAACAGGGAGGCGCAGCGGTGCGGGCAGCGGTGGTCGAAGATGCCCATCCGGCCGCCGCTGTCGCGGAAGCCGACCAGACGTTCACCCAGGGCCATCAGGCGGACCGGGGCGCCGTCGGCCTCGAACTCGGAGGACCTGGCGATCGGCATCCAGAACTGGCGGAAGAACTCTCCGGTCGGACTGCCGGGGCCGACCTGTGTCAGCTTGGCGAAGGTGTCAGTCATGAAGCGGTCCGTCTCTGTGCGGGATACGGGATTCGCGTCTCACCAGGCGCGTGCGGGCCCGACCAGGTTCATCCTGTCCAGCGGATACAGGTCGCTGACCTCGGGTGTGGCCCAGCCGAGGTCGACGGGGTGGGTGACCTCGGCGAAGGTCAGTGCCAGCTCGAAGAGGGCCTGCTCCCGCGGGGGCATGTCGTCGAGGGGGAAGGCGGTGAGATGGTTCACCACCGCTTCGATACGGGGGAGCATCGCGGCGCACAGGTCGCGCAGGTCCTCGATGTCGGCAGCGACCATCGCCTCCATCCGCTCCTGTGCGTCGCGCAGGCGCCACCGCTCCAGGAAGCGCTCAAGGTCGGCGAATCCTTCGGGAAGTCCCGCTGCTGTGGAGAGTTCCATCACTTGGCTCCGATCAGTTCGTCGATGAGTCCGTAGCGGTGCTGGAGCGCGAACTCCTGGAGGGAGAGGTAGACGTCACTGATGGCACCCGATTCGAGGCCGCGCTGGACGTCTTCCATGGCGGCCAGGTCCTCCCGGGACACGGTGTACTGCAGGGCCCGCGAGTACGCCTGGGCCAGGCGGTCGCC